>NZ_JBGSXS010000126.1:0-7007 GCF_041751335.1 Aquiflexum sp. | reverse complement strand
AAAACACCCTACCTTTTGCCCGGTTTAGAAATCACAGGTTATTAAAACCATTTTGTCCGTAGATTATTACATATGGGAATGAATATCGTCATAGCTGGCGCCGGAGATATGGGATACCATTTGGCCAGGCAGCTAAGTTTTGAAAACAAAGACATTATACTGATTGACCTGGACAAAGATGCTCTTGACAACGCCTCCTCTCACCTGGATGTCATGACCATTATGGGTGATGCCACATCTTTGGAAATCCTTAAGAGTGCCAATGTAAAGGAAGCGCAATTGTTTATGGCTGTAACCACATCCGAAAAGACAAATTTGTTGGCGGCTACTTTGGCCAAGCAATTAGGTGCCAAAAGAGTTATTGCGAGAGTCAGGAACCATGATTACCTTCATCCCGAAAACGAAATTTATTTTAAGAATATCGGTATTGATAATATTATTTCTCCCAGCATGCTTTGGAGTGGGGAGATTTTTAAAATGATAAAAAATTCCACTTTTACAGATGTCTTTGAATTTGAAGGGGGAAAACTGAATGTTGTTGGGATTACCCTTGATCAGTACAGTACAATGATCAATAAGCAAATCTCTGATATGAGAGAAAATCCGATTTTTGAAGATATCAAAATCATTGCCATAGTCCGTGATCAGATGACACTTATTCCAAAGGGAAATACCATCATCAGAAACAACGACCATGTATTTTTTATCTCAAACAAAAAAGCTGTTGAGTCAATCATTGAATTGTTGGGACAAAGAAAAGTCACCATCAAAAATATCATGATTATTGGTGGGGATGACATGGCGTATACCACAGCAAGGAAACTTGAAGATGAATATAGGGTAACTTTGATTCACAAGGACAAAGAAAGATGTAAATGGCTTTCTGAAAGATTGGATAAAACATTGGTAATCAATGGAGATTATAAAAATGTTGAACTTTTAATAGAAGAGGGGTTGGAAGAAATGGAGGCATTTATTTCTTTGACTGAATCATCCGAAACAAACATTATCACTTCCCTCACTGCAAAAAATCATGGCGTTTACAAGACAATCGCCCATGTAGATACCAGAGAATATATCCATATTTCCCATAGCATTGGAGTGGATTCACTGATCAACAAAAAACTTGTTGCGGCCAATCAGGTAACAAGGTTTCTAAGGAAAGGGAATGTGGAAGCCATATCAGGGATTTATGGAGTTGATGCAGAGTTTGTTCAATATGTAATCACCAAAAGCAATAGGGTGACCAAGAAAGCTTTGAAGGATTTACATTTCCCGGAATCAGCAATAGTAGCAGGGGTAATAAGGGGGGAGCAGGTTTTTATTCCAGATGGGAAATTTATTTTACAGCTTAATGACAAAGCAATTGTGATGGCACTTCCTGAAGCAAAGGTCCCATTAGAGAAACTGTTCCATTGATATGATTCACTTCAAGGCGATTGGAAAAATAATGGGGGCACTCTTGATGCTTTTTGCCCTGTTGATGCTTCCGGGGGTGGGATTTGCTTATTATTTCGAAAGTGGAGATGAAATATCATTAGTTGCATCGATTTCTTTAACTTTTATTGTAGGTCTCATTCTGTTTTTTTCTTTTTCAAAACAGGACCAAAATATCAGAAAAAGAGAGGGGTATTTAATTGTTTCTACAAGTTGGATATTGATGTCCATGTTTGGCATGTTGCCCTATCTTATTAGCGGAACTTTCACCAATTTCAGTGATGCGATTTTTGAAACTATTTCCGGCCTTACTACTACAGGAGCCTCAGTCCTTACAGATATTGAAGTTATTCCCAAAGGAATTCTTTTTTGGAGAAGCATGACCCAATGGATTGGCGGGTTGGGTATTATTGTTTTAACTGTTGCGATATTTCCGCTTTTGGGCATAGGCGGTATTGAGTTGTTTGTGGCCGAATCCCCTGGACCAACCTCCGATAAGCTGCATCCCAGAATAAGTGAAACAGCCAAGCGGTTATGGTATGTCTATGTCGGACTGACTATAATGGTGGGCGTATTGTATTTCATTGGTGGGATGACATTTTATGATGCTGTCAACCATGCCTTGACCACTATGGCCACAGGGGGATTTTCTACCAAAAATGCGAGCATGGCTTTCTATGATGGTGCCTTTATCCAATATACAGCGATTCTGTTTATGTTTTTGGCAGGTACAAACTTTACTGTAATTTATTTTGGACTGACAGGTAAATTTGACCGTGTCTGGAGGTCAGATGAATTTAAAGCATATGCTGCTGTAGTTTTGATTTTTGCCATTCTTCTTTCATTTCCAATTTTCTATTATTCCGAACAGTCTTATGAAAAGGCATTTAGAGACACCCTCTTTCAGGTGGTTTCACTTATTACTACGACAGGTTATGTAACAGCAGATTATACTTCCTATCATATTGGCCTTACTTTAGTTTTCTTCATGTTGTTGTTTTTGGGAGGATCTGCCGGTTCGACAAGTGGAGGGATAAAATTTGTAAGACACCTCACATTTGTTAAAAATTCCTGGCTAGAATTCAAAAGAATAGTCCATCCTCGTGCCATCGTTCCCTTGAAAATCAACGGGGATAGAGTTACAGGAAAAATTATTACCCATATCATGAATTTTTTATTGATCTATCTAATGATTTTTGTGCTTGGTTCAGTAGTGATGGCATTGATGGGATACGATATCCTGACCTCTTTTGGTGCTGTAGCCACATGCCTCGGTAATGTAGGACCTGCTATTGGAAAAGTTGGACCTATGGATAATTTCTCCTTCTTCAGCGGACCAGCCAAAATCTTTCTATCCTTCTTGATGTTACTTGGAAGGTTAGAACTTTTCACTATCCTGATTTTGTTTACCCCGTATTTTTGGAGAGCGAATTGAGATGGATTAAATAGGATTTGCTATTTTCTTAAAAAGTGACTTCTTTTCTTAATAATGTTGGAAGTCCGAAGAGGGAAGTTTAGTGGGCAGTGTTCAGTTTTCAGTAAGCAGTGGACATTACTCTGTGTTTAATGGTCAGTGTTCAGTAAGTAGGGGACAAGCGGCTTTTTGTTAATCCAAACCTACTTTAATTATAAGATATTAAAAGACCCCAATTTTCCCAAGATTTTATCCAAAATGAATTATTTATTCTTAAACCCCACTTATCTTTTGGCTAAAGCCCAATTTTACATTTTGTATATATTGTGAATGGGCTAAAGCCACATTCCCTATTAATGGCATCCAGCCATTCAAAATCAAAATTATAACTTAGGCAAGGTAAAGCAGAATGTAGAACCTGATCCCAATGTACTTTCCGCCCAGATTTCACCTTTATTTTTCTGAACAAGCTCTTTGGTCAAAATAAGGCCCAATCCTGTTCCCTTTTCCTGATGGGTACCATTGGTGGAATGGAAATCGTTGCCGAAAAGTTTCTTCAGCCCCTCTTCAGAAATCCCTGTTCCCTGATCTGAAACACAAACAGTATAAATATTATCCGATTCTTTGGTGTCGACTATAATCTGATCTCCCTCTCTTGTAAATTTCAATGCATTGGTTAAAAGGTTTCGGAACACAATATCTATCATGTTTTTGTCTGCCTCTACTTCAATGTCATGAGCAACATAATTTTCAATTACCTGCCCTTTATAATAGCCTGAGCTTAATAGGAAACGGATATTCTCTTCCACCAGCTTATGTACGTTAAGCCTTGAAAGCTGAACGTGCATTCCTTTCATTTGGCTTCTGGACCAAATCAGCAGATTTTCCAACAACATGGAGTTGTTTCCAAGATTTTGCGAAATGATGGGAAGGTATTCCTCAAATTCACTTTGGCTTAGGTTATCTTCATCTATCAGTTTGACCATCCCCCATAAAGAATCCAAAGGTGCCTTAAGGTCATGTGTAAGGATAGAAAAAATTTTGTCTTTTACGATGTTTAGTCTATCGAGCTCTAAAGCCTGAGCTTCAATCTGTTTTTGTTTTTCCTTCAATGTTAAAAGGTTTCTTTTCTCTTTGAGGTAATACCTGTAATAGATCGAGAAAACAACGAACATCGCAAATGCCAGCAAAAACAGGACGAAGGAAAGATATAATTTAAACCTATTATTTATTTCCATCAATTCCTTTTCCCGATACAGGCTGGCGATTTCGTCTTTTTGTTTTTTGATGGTAAGGCCTGCTAAATAATTCTTGGTTTTTTCGGCATTTAGAATGTCTTTCTCCCTTTCAAGAAGGTCCACGTACTTTTTGGATTCAGAAGGGTTTCCTCTATCAAAGTAATAATTGTACATCATCTGATAGATTTCTATCATAGATTCTGAATAGGGTTTTTCCTCATGAAGCAAGATAGCTTCTTTTGCATGATTGATTGCTTGCGGATATTTAGCTGTTTTCAGTTTTAATTCTACCAGTTTTTCAAGTGCATTGATGGCCCTGATTTTATCATTTGCCATCCCATAATCATAAAGATTCATGATATCAGGTTCAGCATTTTTGTAATCGCCCATGGACATGAGGATATCTGCCCTGTTAAATTTTGAAACAGTAAGTTGTCTTTCATTTCCCAGTTCTTCCCGGATTTTAATTGCCTTGTTTATGACATCCAAGGCCTTATCGAAATTACCGATCGCAGCCAAGACAAGACTCATTCCATTGTAATTGTAGGCCAAGCCTTCATTATCTTCGATTTCGAGAAATTTGGATTCAGCCTCTTTGTAATAATTCATTGACTCTTCGAACTGATCCTGATAAAAAAAAATTTGACCAATGTTGTTAAGTGAGTGTCCGATCTGCACAGGAATATCAGCAAGTCTACTGATTGTCAGGGCTTCTTCATATAACTTCAACGCATCTTCCTGAAGATTCATGTTTCGGTAATATACTCCAAGCCTGTTCAAATTTTGTGCTTCAAGTTCGGCATCACCGACCAATCTCGCTAATCTGATAGCTTCCGGATAAAATTTTTGAGCTGAATCTGAGTAGTGTATCACCCTGACCAATTGGGAAATCAGCTCAAGCTTTATTTTGTCACTTTTAGCTTCCTGATATTGGGCTAAAATAAGTTCCGCTTCCTGCCCGACATTATGGGTTTGACCAACCACATCATTGTAAAGAGCGGTACCAAAAACAAATAAGAATATAAGAAATTTTACTTGGAGAGTGATTTTGGACATCAATGCGGTAGTTCATTTTTTTTCAATCGGAAACGAAAATATACTTTAGTTTGTCAATAACAAAGTAAAAAATAAAACTATTTCATGCTTAAAATTCCAAAAGCAAGTAGTCGTATTTGAAATCAAAAATTAACGATAGATCCACAGTTGATGCATCAAAAAAAAAAATTGGGTAAACCGTCAATCTACCAAAATAGCTCTCATTTTTGCTATTCTATCCTCCAAAGATTCCGAAGATAAGGTGGCTCTCAATCGATCTACCATAATGGGAAATGAAAAAGGAGTAAACTGTCCGGGAGTCTTTAAAATTATTTGTTGACGGTTAATTTTTTGTAACGCATCAAGGATTTTATTTTTATCCATTTGCATGTTGAGTACCTCATGATGGGCCTGTTTCAAAAGTAAATTGTCCGGATCATAATCTTCAAAAACTCCATATAAAATCCCTGAATTTGCCTGAAGATGTTTGAACTTTACAGGCTTTCCGGGAAATCCCTGAAAGACCAATCCTGAGATGGTAGCGACATCCCTGAATTTTCTCTTGGCCATTTCACTTTCGTTGATGCAGGCGATGATATCATCTGCCAGGTTCCTTACAGAAAACAGGTCCTCTTCCAAAAGATCTTCAATTGGAATAGGGGAATCCGAAAGCAACTCAAACCCGTAATCATTCATCGCAATGCTTAAGCTAAGGGGATAGCCGACCGAAATCCTGTATGCAATCAGGGCTCCAAGAATTTCATGGACCAATCTCCCTTCAAAAGGATAAAAAAATACATGATACCCATCTTTGGAAATATTTTTTTCAATTAAAAATGTACTCCTGTCAGGAATCAGAGACAACCTGTTTTGAAGTTTAAGTAATGGAGAAACATATTCAGCTTCTTCTGAAGCGTAGATTCCATTGACAGCATCTTCCAATATCTCCCGAATCTTGGTAGACAATTTTGAAGTAAGAGAAATCCTTCCACCCATATAGGATGGAGTGCTGCTGCCTTTCTTTTTGGAAAGCTGAACAATGGCACTCATTTCCCTTATAGCCACGAACTCCAGATTTTTACCAGAAAAAAAGAAACGATCTCCAGGCTTCATTTTTGAAAAATAATACTCTTCAACCATCCCAAGATAGGTACCGTTTTTGAAACGCACTTTCAACATGGGGTCACTGACGATAGTGCCCATGGAAAGTCTGTGGCGCATAGCGGATTTTTTATCTTTGATTCTAAAAACTCCGGCTTCATCAGGAGCTACTTTTGAAAACTCCTCATATCCACTCAATGAACTGCCTCCCCGGGTTATAAAGGAAATGGACCAATCAAAATCTTCTCTGGTCAAATTCTTAAATGAATAGGTATTTTTAACTATAGGGAATATGGCATTCGGTTTAAATCCTTCACCCACTGCAAGTGTGACAAGAAATTGTATCAAAACATCAAAAGTCAATTGGGGACAGTGAATATTTTCCATTTCACCATTTTCTATAGCACTCCTTAACGCAGCCGCTTCGATGAGTTCGAGTGAGTGGGTAGGTACAAAATATATTTCACTGGGAAGCCCCGGTTGATGTCCCGAACGACCTGCTCTTTGGACAAATCTGGCCACCCCTTTAGGGCTTCCCACTTGAATCACCGCATCCACAGGCCTGAAATCTACCCCCAAATCCAAACTAGAGGTACAGACTACACATTTTAACTTCCCATGGTGAAGGGCATCTTCAACCCATGTCCTTACTTGCTGATCCAGTGAACCATGGTGCATGGCTATCCAGCCTGCCCAGTCCGGTCTTTTTTCCATGATATGCTGGTACCATATTTCTGTTTGAGCACGGGTATTGGTAAACAATAAAAGTGAGTTATGCTTTT
>NZ_JBGSXS010000125.1:0-3915 GCF_041751335.1 Aquiflexum sp. | reverse complement strand
TAGAAAAAAGTTTGGTTATTGGAAAACTTGGAAATATTGGTACTGAAGAAATGGGTGAATTAAACAAAAAACTTATTCAATTGAGATTAAATTTCAGAATTCAAAACCAGAAAATAATTTCATAGAAGGAAAATCGATTCTTTAAATTCGTTGCTATCACAATGTAAACTCAAAGAGAATTTCTGTTTTGCCTTTCCGCCAGTCTTTCCGCTGCTAGTGTGGCAGTGGGCTTCGTGGAAGTGCCTTTAAAAACAAGCCTAAGATTTAAATAAAAGTTAAAAACCTCTAAACATGAAAATCCTCAAGCTAATATTTTTAATCATCCTCACGGTATCATGATCTGAATCCCAAAAGCGAACCAACTTATCTGAAACTGAACAATGGAGGTTGGGCTGGAGGATGATTTCTTCTTCATGGAACAATGATCATCAATTAGTGGAAACTCAATTTGATTCGCTACTGGTCCAAAACCGTAAAATTGATTATAAGTTTTTGATAACTGGACTGAAATCACTTCATGAGCTTGGAAAGCAAGATAAAATCGATTCAATCTTAAATGACATGAATGCTGAACAACTTCAGGAAATATGCAAGAGTGACTTATTCGCTCTGTAAATGAAAGACGTGAAGGTCTGTGAAAATATAGAACCCTATGTAGTGAAGAATGCCGATCTACAGTTGGAACTGATTAAAATGTTTGTGGATGACCAAGCAGTTCGGGGAAATATGATGGAGGATCTTATTGAAAAGTATGGACTGAATAAAGATGAGATCACCCAGGAAGGTGACGGGTTCTCCCCGGTAGATTCTAAAAACAGGCATAGGTTAAAGGAAATTTTTTTGGAGTACGGGTTTCCTACCAAAGAGATGGTTGGAAAGGATGCCATGCATGGCGTATTCCTGATGATCCAACATGCAGATGGTGAAACAGGTTGGCAGAAGGATCAATTATCAAATATTGAAAATGCAGTCAAGAAGGGAGACATGGATGGCCAAAGTTACGCTTACCTTTATGATAGGATCAAAATGAACAGTGGTGAGAAACAATTGTATGGTACCCAATTCTCAGATGTTGATCCAGTAGGTGGAACCGTGACATTGGTTGAAACGGAGGATTTGGACAATTTGGATCATCGAAGAATGGAAATCGGAATGATGCCCATAGAGATGTATAAGGAATTGATGTTAAAAAACATTCAAAAGTAAAATGAAGGATATTTAGGATAGAGGTAATTACCATTTAAACCAAATCTCAGCATTTGCTTTTTTGTTATTTTTATACTCTAAAGAAACTTTTATTAAATACGGATTGATTTTTTATTTTTATACGTATAAAAGAACTTAAATATGGATTCCAAATTAACATTGAAACTCGATAAGGATGTGATAGACAAAGCAAAAGAATATGCAGCATCACACCAAAAAAGTCTTTCCAGAATGATTGAATCTTATCTTAAAACGTTGACAGAAAGAGAAAATCCCCAATTGGATGACGATAGGGAGATCTCACCTTTTGTCAAGAGTATGAGGACAGGGGTCAGCATTCCTGCTGATTTTGATGATAAAAAAGCATATTCAGATTATCTATCAGAAAAACACAAATGATGGACAAACTTTTTTTGGATACAAATTGGTAATGGATCTATTGGGTGAGTGCGAACCATTTTATCTGTCTGCTGCCACGATTGCAACCCTCTCGGATAAGGGTAGAATACATTTAGCAGTATCAGCTTTAACATACTCCACTATTTTTTATTTATTATCCAAGTTTGAAGATAAAGAGTTGGTAAAAGATAAAATCAGAAAGTTCAAAGTCATTGCCGAAACGGCTGACCTGACCGATAAAATCATCAATCAAGGATTGGCATCAAGTTTCTCTGATTTTGAGGATGCGCTTCAACATTACTGTGCTATTGCAACAGATTGTAATATATTGAACACCAGAAATGGAAAAGATTTTAAAATGTCAGATATTCCTGTTCTAAGCCCTCAAGAGTATTTAAATAGCCTGAATAAATGAAAGCAGACAATGAATAATTCGAAAATATCAATACGCCTTTCAAAAATTACCGACTTGCCTGAACTGCAAAAATTGTTTGAGGGCACCATTTCGACAATTTGCAAGGACGACCATTCTCCTGAACAAATAAAAGCTTGGACTTCTTCCATTAAAAACACCCAACGATGAACAGATAAATTGACTTCACAATATTTTTTTATTGCTGAGTTGGATCACAAAATAGTTGGCTTCGCTTCAATGGAGAATAATAATTATTTGGACTTCCTTTATGTTCACAAAGACCACCAAAGAAAAGGTATCGTAGACAAACTTTATTCTAAAATCGAAAAAGAAGCAATTAAGAGGGGAGGAACTGTTCTGAATTCAGACGTTAGCCAAACTGCCAAAAATTTTTTTCTAAAAAATGGTTTTAAAACAATCGCACCTCAGACAAAGATTATTAATGACGTAGAAATCATTAACTATAAGATGGCAAAGCAGCTTGACTTCAACGACGGACATTACAATACAAAGTAAAATGCCCTTGAACGTTTATTAGTAAACCCTTTTCTTAACCATGATTTTTCAGAGGAGTCAATTTATATAAATATGGAAGAGGGATAAAATGTCTTAATAACTTATTTTTCTAATAACATAAAATATTTATTGTTTTTCAATAAATATTTACCGATGTTTGCTACATCACATTAATTTTATCTAAAATGTCAAAAACAAATAACTTCGTATTTAAAGTCCTCCTCATTGTGGCTTGGGCCATCTTTGTCGGTTTGTGCATTGAAGCAGGTGGCTTGCTGGTAAATTTCTTTTTCAGTCTGTATAGGCCTGAATTTGTCCAGAATCTTTACCAAAAGTTGGACTTAAAGAAAATGTATGAAGACAGTAAATTGGTTTTTTTCGCAACCTATAGCTTAATACTGTCCATTTCAATTTTAAAGGCCTACCTATTTTACATTGTTATCAGGTTAATGCACAAAATGGATTTGTCAAAACCATTCAACACTTTTGTTTCGCATCAAATTTTGCAAATGAGTTATTATACCCTTTCAATTGGATTGTTGGGTTACATCGCCAACCAGTTTGCTAAAAATTTAATGAAACATGGGTTTGTAACTAACAACTTGAACCAATTTTGGGCAGACAATCAAGCGTTTATTTTGATGGGGGCTGTAATCTATATTATAGCGACTATTTTCAAAAAAGGGGTAGATATTCAAAATGAAAACGATTTAACTGTTTAGACTATGGCTATAATCGTTAATCTCGACGTGATGATGGCCAGACGGAAAATGTCACTGAACGAGTTGTCCGAAAAAGTGGACATCACCCTATCCAACCTGTCAATCCTGAAAACAGGAAAAGCCAAAGCCATCCGCTTCAGCACCTTGGAAGCCATCTGCAAAGTTTTGGACTGTCAGCCGGGGGATATATTGGAGTTTGTGGAGGGGTGATATATCTTTTTGAAAATGGTATTTATCCTAAAAATAAATTGTCCGTTGAACCTTATTTTTTAGATATTTATGGATACCTGCAGTCCGTAGGCGTGCTTGATATTTGTGGATATTTGTGAGCTTATGCGTTTTGAATAGAAATCAATAGTTTGGTTACATTCAATTTTATAACTTTATACTATAATCTTTTTACCATGACAAAGCAACTGGCCAAAAAACAGGTATTCGATATCTCACAGGAACTTCAATGTGGGATGAAAGTTTATGTCAATACCGACACTTTGGAATATAAAAGTGTCCTGGATTTGGATGACATGGATGATTTTGGTTTTTGGGATGAAGTGTTAGAAGAAATCGAAAATAACTGGAAAAGTTTTTTCACCATAGAGAAAATGAGTTCAAGAGAAGGATTTCAAATCATGGAAGACTTTGTGGATGAGTTGAAGG
>NZ_JBGSXS010000124.1:0-2740 GCF_041751335.1 Aquiflexum sp. | reverse complement strand
TTCTTTAATCAGTTTAAACAAAATGCCCTTGTTGTCAAACGGAAGGTAGTACCGAACTAAACTCACTAATGAACTTGTATCGATAACTGCCCTCATCTCAGGTATTTTTCTAGCTGTTCAGGCTTGAGATGAAGGGTTTTGCAAAGTTCGTATTCATTGATGACACCATCAAAAAATGCTGTTTGGATGGCTGAAACAAACAAAGGGGATTGAATTGGTTTAGCCGGCGAAGCCATTGATTTTTTGCCCAATTCCTTTTCCAATTCCCGTTTCTTTTTTTCAGCTTCTTTCTTTGCAAGGATCTGATCCTCTTGGTCCCTTTTCATTTTACCATAGATTGCCCCAGACATTTTTCCTTTCCGAACAAGGTAGGTTAAAATGGCTGTAAAGCTCAAATGTGTTTTGTCTGAAATAGCCTTGATATCACCATATGAGTAATCGGTTGATTGGTTTATATCAGGTAAGTTATCCAAAATTGAGATATTGTTTCCTGCAAGGAATGAAAAAGCGAAGGTGTTGCACCATGCTTCAATATTATTGATTATTCCAAAAGCAAGGTTTTCATAATTCATTGACTCAACCTCTTCCTGATTGAGCAGATAATGTCCAAGCTCATGGGCAAGTGTGAAAATCTCCCTTTTTAGGTAATCTTGATTCCTTCTCAAAACGATCACATTAGGCTGAAGATAGAAGCCATCAATGTTACTTTTCTCATTTAGTGATGGATGTTCGACAAATTCAAAAACAAGAATATTGGCTTCTGCAAATTTGCCAATTATTGCTTCTAGAAATTTCTTAGGGTCTTTGGTAAATTTGGGCAATAAAACCTTCTGGATTTCCTTTGCCACAACATCAGGGTTACTGCTAATGCTAAAAATCGGCAAACTCCTTTCCATTATTAAATCAGAAAGCTTTGCCAACCCGGAAAGAGAAATTTTTAATTCTTCAAACTTGTTGACAGTTTTTTTTGCGGCAAGATTCAATTCTGATCCAAATTTTTCCTTTCGGTAGAATATGCTTGATTCTTTACTTTTTATTGGTGGATTGGGATCGAGATAATAAGATAATCCTTTAGAGAAAATTTTATCTATCCTCTTTAAATGATTGATTTGGATCTCTTCCTTAAAAATATCTTCCCAACTGAGCTTATTCTGAAGCCCCTTACTAACCAAATCCAAAAACTCTTCCTTTTCCAATCGAAATTGGAGAATGAGCTGTTGAATTCTGTCAATATTATAAGTAGTTGTTTTCATGAAGATTTATAGCCAACAGGGAAACGTAAAAATAGAAGAATAATTCAAAGAAGGTTCAATTATTTGTTTATCAACCTCTCCAACCTTCCCATCATCTCATCCTTCTCTTTTAGCATCCTTTCGTATAGGGCAATCTTTTCTTCATGGAGTTGGATGATTTTATCAACCGGGTGAATGTTGCAATTTTCATTTTTCTGGTATCCCACAGACCCATGATTAAAAGTGTTAGAAATAATATTCACAGCCTGTTCTTCATCAAAATTCTGGAAAGCTTCGACGGGCAGTTTGAGAACCTCTGCAATTTGGGAGAGGTGGCTGGCTTCTACCTCTTCTTTTTGTTCAAGGAGGGAGATTTTTTTTTGTGACCATTCATCTCCAAGTTGGAATGCTAAGACCTCTTGTTTGATGCCAAGCATTTCACGGAATCTTTTGATGTTTCTGCCTTGGTGGATTTTGCGGTCATTGGTATTTGCCATAGGGTTGGGTCGGTTTTAAACTAAATACAAGGTAGAGAAAAAAGCGTGTTTTTACAATGAGTTAGATTGACTAAACTAATCCAATATTGAAGGAGGGCATGCTGCCACATCCTCATACTTCGGAACAGGCAGCATGGACAAGGCAAAAGGCATTAATCCATTAAATGGATTGTATAAAAGTTGCAACACTACAATTTTATTTACCCAATATCCAGCATTTGCATTTTTATGAAAACCTCACCTTTCAAATGCCTCTGGATATTTCTTTTTAACCTCATAAATTTCGTTCAAACCTTCCATTAACCTGCTTTTTATTGAAGTTATATGATCAGTATCATCTATATCTACAAATTCTACAAGAGAAATTAAAAAATAAAAGTAAGAATTACCGTCTTCTTCAAATTCCCACATACTGTTCTCCATTATTAATTCGGATTCAAAAATTTTTTGGAGCTCATTTCCCTTTATATCTTTGGCAGGTATTTCAATACAAAAACCAATGTATGGAAATTGATGATCCTCCCACCACCAAAAGAAACCTACGCTTATCCAATAGGAAATATTTTTGAACTTTAAATAAACATAGTTAGAGTATTGGTTATTATTTAGTTGTGAGCTCCTACTAGAAGTTTTTGAAAATCCTCCGAAATTGGTTTCAAATTCAGGTTTAAAAATCTCCAAAATCTCATCCATTTTTGAAATTGTAGATGAAATTGTCTTCATTGCCATCATATCCTGTAGTGTAAAATTCTTAGGTTCATCCATACCGTATTCAATTAATAATTTTCTAAATTCTTTTGTGGTTTCATTGTTTGATTCAACGATAAGCCTAGAGACTTCATACCATCGTAACTGAATCAATGGGATATTTTTATCAATACTATCTTTTTTTTCAAAATATTTAGTGATGTAAAGAATACATCCTTTTTTATATTTATACATAAGGCTTTGAATGTAGGCGGTATAATCAGATAGCTGGTTTTTCCTCTCCCCTGATTCTACCTTGCACTC
>NZ_JBGSXS010000123.1:0-3515 GCF_041751335.1 Aquiflexum sp. | reverse complement strand
GAGCAACCCTTGTTTATTAGGGATGAAAATAAACTTATTGAAATCAATCTAACCCATTTTCCGGAAGGCCAAAAATCAATTGATTTGGCTGGTGGCGATGGCGGTGAACAGATTTTTAGAAGTAATTCTTTGTTCTTAACCTCCTTGGCTTCATTCGGATTTGGCAAAGTATCCAAGCGAATTATTGAGGCGATTTCATCTATTTCCATTATCAGTGGATTAGGTCATCAGGGAATGTATAGCTATGCTGGAGATTCCTTGAATGATTTGGAGAAGAAGAAATTCATTTTGGAATTTCTAAAAAAAGGTGATTTAGGAATTGAAGATGTATATGCTATGGATATGAATAGTGTGGATTTGCCAGAAGATCTCAGTGATGATGCAAAACAAGACTTGAAAAACAAGAAGATGATTGTTTCCAGCAGAACAAAATTTGATCATAATCAGGAGGTTACTGCAAAGCGTCATTTATCGTTTGGCTTTCAAGAATCTGAGGGGACCCAGAAGATGTTTGAATTGAGTCCATTTATCTATACTGCACTTAAACAGGGAACCCCATTAGTTATTGACGAATTTGACGCCAGATTTCATCCCTTACTCACCAAGAAGATTGTGGAATTATTTAACTCTGAAGGCAATAAGAAATCCCAACTGATTTTTATTACACACGACACTAATTTACTTTCTGCGGATCTTTTGAGAAGGGATCAAATTGATTTTGTGGAAAAAGACAGGTATGGCGCAAGCCATTTGTACACATTAGTAGAAATCAAAGGAGTCAGGAATGATGCTTCTTTTGAAAAAGACTACATCCAAGGGAAATATGGCGCCATCCCGTTTTTAGGTGACTTTACAAACTTAAGTGATTTTGACTATGCCCAAGAAGACAAAAGCTACCAAAGTCACTGATGAAAGAAAGCCCTGGAATAGAAAATCTAAACCTACAGCATATAGGGTAGATAGAATCTATTCCAATGAACAAAATCATACTGATTGTCTGTGAAGGACAAACAGAGAAATTGTATTTTGAGGCATTTCCTGTCTTAGGACTTAGAGTAGACGCGAGAAATCTTGATGGGCAAGCTAAACTGAAAATGGTTGAATCCACTGAGGAAATACTTTCTTTTTCTGACGTGGAGTATGATGAAGTATGGTGTGTTTTTGACATGGATGTCAAGAGAGGGTCGTATGAATTCAGCGATTATGATAATGCCATTGTTAAAGCAGAAGGCCTAGGATACAAAGTGACCTATTCCAATGATGCGTTTGAGTTGTGGTTTTATCTCCATTTCGAATATACAGACGCAGAGCATCTTAGGAATTTCTATTATGAAGAGTTGGGGAAGAAGTTTGGACTGAATTATGAAAAAGAGGGGAAACGATACGGATTTTGCCAAAGTGTCTATTCCTTATTGAATCAATTAGAAGACTCTTCCCAAGAAAAGGCAATAGAGCGGGCAAAAAACCTTTTTGAGAATAAAAAGGAATTACCCTATCACCAGCAAAATCCGGTTACGAAGGTTTTTGAATTGGTAGAGGAGTTGAACAGGAATTTGAGAAGGTAGATAAACTGATAATTATAAACTATCCATCAACCCTAAGATAACTAGGTTATAATGCACTCCAGTCTATCTTCTCTGCAGTTATAAGGTTATATCAAAAAGCAACAAAAACTCCAAAGCGACAAAAGAATACTAAAGGCGGATTCTAAAGATTTCTATTCTCAAGGTTTATTAAAATGACCAATTGGATTTTTTGTTAAAGTTCATTAAGAAACAGTACTAAGTCTAAAATATTCACTAATTTTTTAGAAGATTTGTTTCCGGACTAATATTAAACTAAATGAAATACTTGTCAATTTTATATGTCGCTTTATTGTTTTTAGTTTTTAGCTGCAATCAAAAAGAGTATTCCAACGCACGAATAACCGTTGCAGGGCAACTGGAAAATTCGGAAGTCGATGAAATTGAAGTTTTTATCGGTGATGAAATGTCTTCGTTTAGCATTCATGAAGATGGAAGTTTTTTAATCCAATTTGATTCCGATGATCCCAAAACATATGCTTTCAGGTCGGATAGAATTTTCTTCTCTTTGTTCCTAAGCCCCGATGATAGCATACATCTGACAACCGATGCCAAGGACTTTAAAAATACCTTCAAACTTTCAGGAGATAAAGTGTTGGAAAACACCTACCTTTTTGAAAAAAGCAATTTCTATTATGATAGCAATATGATGGGCTTGTTGGAACAGGATAAGGCCAGCTATTTTGAAGGAAAGGATAAATTTTTCAGCAAACAAAAAGACCGTTTTGAAAGGTTAGTTAAAGAGGAAGAGGTTGATCCGGATTTTTTAAAAATAGAAGAAGCCTATTTTGAATTTGAACCATTGATGTTTGACATTCAATACCCGAATTATCAGGCCTATATTAATGATATCAAAGTAGAGGAAGTGGACTTTCCCAACGAAGAAACCAAAGCCAAATTGACCCAAATTGATTTGGGAAGGGCGGATTTATTGAATGCTAGGTCTTATACTTCGATCATTGATTTCATTATCGATGAAAAAACAAGTGAAATTATCAGTCAGGACACTTCACTCAAAGATGTTCCGGATAGCCATGAAAAAGCAACGTTTCTGGCTATGGAGAATTTATTGAAAAATCAAAATGTCAAAGACTATTTCCACTATTCGCATGTCAAATCCAAATTGGATTATCAAGGACCTGTTCATACAAAGCCCTCCATTGATAAATTCATGGCTGAGAATCAAAGCCCTAAATTGGAAGATAAGCTGATAAAGGCAATGGACAAATGGGCACCGATTATGCCGGGTGAAGAAGTTCCTGATTTTTCTTTTGTGAATGTTGCCAGTGATGATGTCAAGCTAAGTGATTTAAGAGGCACTTTGGTTTATATTGATATCTGGGCAACATGGTGTAAGCCATGTATTGCTGAGCATCCCCATTGGGACAAACTGAAAGAGGAGTATGAAGGTAAGCCGATATCTTTCCTCACCATTTCCATAGATGATAATAAAGAGTCTTGGATAAAAATGGTGGAGGATAAAAATATGGAAGGATTGCAATGGCTGACAGAGAATGCATGGAAATCAGACATAACCCGACATTTTATGGTCTATTCCATCCCTAGATTTTTTCTCTTGGATAAGGAAGGAAGAATTATTGATTCATCGGCAGAAAGGCCTTCAGGAAATATAAAAGCCATATTGGATAAATATTTATAGCTTCCAAAATCTGACTTCACCAATCCAAAATACCTATACTCGAAACAGTCTTGTATCTTGTATCTTGTGTCTTGTGTCTTTTGTCTACTTTCTAATCCCTCGGCGGATTGATCATAATATGTGCCCTGTGAGTGCCGGGATCCATGATCCAGGGCATGGCGGGACCTGATGGTTTTAGGGGCAGGCCGGTGCTTGCTTCGGTAGCCCAAGGGATATAAACCACGTATCGGAGATAGGAGTCTTTGACTTCTCCGGTTTGGAGGTTGTAATTT
>NZ_JBGSXS010000122.1:0-50579 GCF_041751335.1 Aquiflexum sp. | reverse complement strand
AATCAACCCCATTTTTCCCGTCGATATCTATCGGCCTTCCAAACATCCAGCGTGTTCTCCCAACCGTAACAGGAATGTCCTGACTAATCCACAGCTCAGATTGAAAATAGGACTCCCAATCGGCTGGTGCCCAGTGTATCGTTATCCGTTGATGGCTTCCCTCGGATAAAGTGACCAAGTCCATAAAGCCATCCCCATCCAAATCAACGGCAAAAGCATCTTCCACATCGGCCGATGGTACCTCAATATAACCCCAAAATTCCTTTGACTCTCCCGGATTAAGGTATAGACGGCTAACTCCACCTTCCTCCCATCCAACTATCAAATCCATATGGCCGTCACCATTTACATCCGCCAGTTTTGATCCGTCAGATCCCGATGAGGTGTTGTCAATGGTATGTCGTTTCCAAGGATCATTTTCCTGCGCATCGGCACCTTTGGAAAGCAATAAAACAACTAGTGTGAACGCGAAATTAAAATTCATGAACGAAGGGTCTATTGTAAGTTGGCTATCACATTGCCACGCACTTACTTTTCCGTAAGTTCTACTCGGGAGAATATTGCTTGTTCCAAAACATCTGGATTATGGGAACAAATGAAAACTCCGAGCAGGGCATCTTCAGGGATAGCTTCTAACGATTGGGAACCTATTTGCTGCAAATCACCTCCTGCTTTGGCTGCCCACATCGTATATTCATTTCCTTTTCTTTCCAATCTAATGGTCTGGAAACTCCCATCTTCCGCAAAAATCTCATCTTCAGGATCCCTCATTTCCAAACCGTCCTCCCTTCGCCACTGCATGACCGTCAACCCGTCGCCATGGACAGTGGCGGTCATATGTGCCGCGTCCTCGGCTTTGGAGGACCTTAGCATGATTCCTATTTTTCGGTGAGGATCTACTCCTACTCCTATCAACTCCATATTCGCAGTCAATGAAAAATCTCCACTTACTTCCTTGTATAGAAAATGGAATTCGTCCCGATCAAACCAAATATTATAACCAGAACCAGTAAGAGTATAAGAATCCGTATTGGAATCATAGACTGTATTTCCCGACAGTGCGGGATCGCCAATGTCCTGAAATTGTTCAAATACTCCAAGCGGATTTTGACTACAGGATACAAGTGACAAAATTAGCACGAAGCAACTAAGGGGGACTCTTGAGTAGGTTTTATTCATGGGTTGAATGTAATGATTTTTGATAAACTTCAATATAGTATTCCATTAAATCGCGCTCAATCTGCGGTGAATTAAATTCGTAAAACTAATTTTTGGATGAAAGAAAAAAGAATAGGTCAACGGATACATCATTATTTCTGCTTCATGGATGTTCTTAAAAAGACCTTTCCTCTAACAAATTTAACCTAACCATCTATTGTGCACAGAAATAGAGGAAATCATGGTGAAAGAAAAACTAGGACAACTAGGTTATAAAAAAAGGCGCATGTTATTGCGCCCATGATTGGTTTTAATTGCTATGCTTTGACAGATAATTAGCCTAATCTTCGCCTTCGTCCTCCTCTTCCAATACCACATCCATCGCATCCTCTGCCCATTCAACGATATTTTGCCGCTGAAAGTCATCTAAACTTGCAGCCGGATGCATCAGCGTGTAAATGCCCATCGGCATAGTCTCTTCTCCCACTTCAATGGCAATATCGTCCAACTTTTCTAACTTATCCATCGTATCATAATCTTGCCAATTGGAGAAATTAAGCTCTTCCCTGGCTTCCCGGACGTCTTTAGCTACTAACCAGGAAGACGGTGCGACATATGAATACCAAGGATAGACTGTCTCATTACTGTGGCAACTATAGCATGAATTCTTTAGCAAAGCGGCTATATCTTCGCTGACAATGCCACTTGATAAGATATCTTCAGGATTGGTGGTTTCTACAGTCGGCAATTCATTGGGTACGAATTGAATGCCAATCAAGATGACAGTCAACCCGCCCAGCAGGTACAATCCCCATTTCATTGCCGAAATTAATTCTTTTTACTTTTACTCCACGCCATTAGGGTTGCAACCTCTTCTTCAGTAAGCTTACCTTCAGGCTTGTTCTCCAAGAATTTCGCAGGAGGCATGTCACCATTTTCCAATACTTCAAGAATCTTCCCTTTAGCAGCGATTTGTTTGGCACGTTTGGAGGCCTCAAAAGCATCCCAATCCAGTTTTTTCTTTCCTTTTTCGTTTTTGGATTCTGCATTGTGGCAGCCATAACATTTCTGTTCAACAATGGCCTTCACTTGGGGAGGCATATCCGGTGCAATTTCGTGGGAAATAAATTCGGTTTTAGGTTCAGGTTTGGTTATTCCCTGAAAGAACAAAAAACCAATAATAGCCAAAGCGGGGAGGAAGAATATTTTTTTCATAGTGAGGAGTAAATAGTTTGTTCAGGAATTTCAGAAAAATTCACGGAATCCGCAAAGGGTTATTTATGAATTGACTGAGATTCTTGGTTTTATTACTATTAATTTATAGGAATGGCAAACTCTAGAAAATTTCATTTTGGAGGTAATATCAATATAGAAAGAAATATTTGCAATGGTCATGTAATTCCGACTATTCTGAAAGCAAAAAACTGTTCCCGAAAGAACAGTTTTGACCTAACCAAGAGCAATTAGAATAAGGGTAAATTGTGCCTGCGATTCTGTTTTTGAATCACTAATTCATGACATAAACCGGAGAATGCAGGGCTTAGGAGTAGATTTTTTCCATATTATTGGGTTTAACTTAAGCTGATGAGCTTAAGTTGCACTGCTATCCCAATATATATATTAAATGATTTAATGTCAACTATAAAAAGATATTGGTAGTGTGAAGAGGGTTTGGACAAGGGTGAAAACCTTAGCTATTTAAGAGTATTTAAATAGGTGATTTCTAAAATAATCCTGTCAGATTTTCAAAACCTGACAGGATAGCGTTCATTATTTTTTCAAAGTAAACTCCGGCAATTTCATGATCTTTCCTCCTGCCATGGCAGACTCATGGGCCAATATACCGACACAGGTAATGTTGGCTGATTCCCTTGCATCAGGATAAGGCACCTTTCCTTCGGACAAAGCTGACAAAAACTCATGGACCAAATGGGGATGGCTTCCTCCATGTCCTGCCCCTTGAATAAAAGACAAATGTTGGTTATCATCCGAATCATACACTCCCGCAGTGGTGAAAGAAGCGATTTCATCAGGTAACAGGTGTGCATAATCGGGTATCTTGACTTTAGATGGCTCTTCACCGGTATGTATCACAGAATCCTCATGCTCGATCAAGGTCCACTCAAAGGATTTTTTGGAACCATACACATCGAAACTTTCCCGATACTGCCTTGCAGTATTGAACAGTGAGCGGGTTACTTCTGCCGAAAGATCAGAATCCTTGAGTTTGATATGGCAGGTCTCGATGGCGAATGGCGAACCATATTTTTCTATCAGGTTTTCATCAATCCTACCTGAACCAAAACAGGAGACATACTCTGCCTGAGCTTTTGGCAAAGCCAAAACCGGACCCACACAATGTGTCGCATAGTGCATAGGTGGCAGTCCTTCCCAATATCCCGGCCATCCGGACATATCCTGTTGGTGACTGGCTCTCAGAAACTGGATTTTTCCCAATTCCCCGTTTTCATACATTTCTTTTACAAAGAGAAATTCCCTGGAATACACCACCGTTTCCATCATCATGTAAGTAAGGCCTGTTTCTTCGCTGGCCTCCACAATCTGACGGCTTTCTTCTACCGTGGTGGCCATAGGAACTGTACAAGCCACATGCTTTCCTGCCCTAAGGGCTTTCAGGGATTGTTCGGCATGAGCCTGGATTGGCGTATTGATATGTATAGCATCGATATTTGGATCTTTGAGCAGTTCATCATAGTCGGTATATCGGACATCTACGCCAAAGGCATTTCCGATTTCATTCAGCTTGTCTTCGTTACGCTGACATATAGCATACATATTGGCCAAGGGATGCTTTTGGTATATCGGAATAAATTCCGCTCCAAAGCCAAGTCCAATGATTGCGATGTTAATTTTTTTCTGGGTCATGGTTTTTTTAGGTTAGATTTCAGATTTTAGATTTTAGATTTCTCAATGCGTAAACTGTCTCCCCCTGATCCAGTCTTTTAGGAAAGCGAGGCCTTGAGAGGCGAAGCCATCTTGACTCAATGCAAGTGGTTTCCAGATGCAGACTGCACCGGCTAGTTCCTGAACATTGGGAGTAAAGCTTTCAATGGATATCACCCCTGAATAATTGACAGCCCATAGACCTCGCTTGAAAGCATCCCAATTGGTCTGCCCTGTTCCGGGTATTCCACGGTGGTTTTCGGAAACCTGCACATGGATGAGTTTATCTCCTACGTTCCTAAAGGCCTGCTCCAAATCAGGTTCTTCAATGCTTAAGTGGAATCCATCCAATAGCACCTTGGCTGCAGGATGGTTGATGTCATGGATCAGTTGCATCAATTCCTTGGTGGTATTGATCAGGTCAGTCTCAAATCGGTTCAAAGACTCCAAAGCAATCTGTTGTCCTGCCTTCTCTGCCATTTGACACACTTTATAAAGATTGGTGACTGCCCTGTCCCATTCTATTTTCCGCTGTTCTACCGAAACCAATCTGGCTTTACCAACTGCCGAATACATGGGACCTGCTACGAATTCTGCTCCCAATTGGGAACTGATTTCAAAACAGGCTTCCAAATAATCAAAACAGGTCTGATGGAAAGCAGGGTCATCATGGGTCAGATCACGGGTTGGTCCAAAAGCACCGCAGATCACCGGCTTAAGTTCATTGTCATCCAGGGCTTTTTTGACCTCTTCTATATCTACCAATGCAGGGTCTTCCACAGGGATTTCCACTACATCATATCCCATTTCTTTGATTTTGGGAAATAGTTCAATGGTCTTGATATTAAAAGGAGATGTCCAAAGCCAGGTACTTACTCCAAAAGTTACATCTAAAGGCATTTTAGGTTTTTTTATTCTACGATCATTTTACCGTTCATAATGCGCCAATGGCCAGGAACGGTACAAATAAATGGATATTCTCCTCTTTCGGAAGGCGCAACAAACATGATAGACTCCAAATTGTCAGGGTCAACCAATTTGGATGAAACTATGATTTCAGCAATTTCAGGTATATAATTCTTCTCAATCCCTTGAGGATCACGGGCCATTTCATCTGCTGCTTTTCCTATTTTTTCAAGGGAACCGATTTTTCCGATCAACAAGTTATGCTGCATGAAATCTTTGTTTTCAAAATCAATGATCACAGGCTGACCGGCCTTGACTTTGAAACTAGTCACATTATATTTCATTTCGTGAGGTATTACCCCAACTTTGATAATAGTGGCATTGTCACGGGATATGGAAGGTTCGACAACCTCTTTCTCTTTGGTCAAGAATTCCTCCAAATTAAGCTTTGGATCTTTTAGGCTGATATAACTATCCCGGCCCATTCGTCCTCTTAGCCATGAAGCTCCTTCATAATCTCCAACCTGATTTTCATCTTGTAGGTCAGATCCAACTCTGATTCTTTCAGGTGAAAGTGGTTTTTCAAACAATGAAGGAGCTTTTGCTTTTCCAATCAGATTTCCATTAACCAATAGGCTCATTTCACCATTTTCCAACAAATTCGCCTGAACAGTGAATAAGTTGTTCGGAAGATTTTTGGGAGTGGATATTTTGTAGGTTTTGCCATTTTGTTTGACCACCCAACTTAAGGAATTTTCTTTGGCAAATAAAGTGTATCCATTTTCCTTATTTCCTTGGGCAATGATTACACCTTCAAGACCATCGGTTCCTTTGGCCAATTCCGTTCTGATGCGGATTTCTTTACCGCTTACATCAGGAGGGAAAATAATGGCTGCCCTCCTGTCAAGGTTATATTCCTCCTCGATCAAGCTCTTGGCAAGTTTATCGGTTAATGTATATAAAGAGTCTGGTTTATTTAAAGGGAAAAGCTCTCCAATATTTTGTTCGAAATAAGAGGCGTGGTTCATTACCCCTGCAAAAATAACCTGAGGTAAATACTTGTCATTGGCATTGGCTTCATTTAAACTGGCTTCATGCAATAATTTACTGATTTCGGAAGATGAAGGTATATCAGCCAAGGTTTGGAACACGGATTTTCTGACATTCATATCCTGATCTTGAAGAAGCTTGGATCCCTGAATAGCTTTGAATGTTTCCTGCGTCTTGGGCAAAACTTCCACTGCATTTTTCCTGACTCCCGGTGAAGGATGGTTGAGTGCCCTGGTCACGATTTGGATTGAGCTCTTATCAGAACCATCCAAAAGCCCCAAACCATGCAAAGTCCACAAGGCATGTATTGCAGGCGTATTCAATCCCAATTCATCAATATTTCTATTATCGATCAATTTGTAAAGATCGGATTTGATGGATGTATTTTGGTTTTCTACAATCAATCGCTGTGCAGTCAATCTCCAGAACATGTTGTCACTTTTCAGCCCTGCGATCAGATCTTTGTTTTTGGTAGGATCAATTTTCATGGTTTTGTACTCAGAACCACCTTTATAAACTAACCTATAAATCCTTCCATGCTTATTATCCCTCATGGGATTGATGTATGCATTTCCGGCACCGTTATCAAAACCTCTAGGAGTCGGGTTGTGCTGAATGATGAAGTTATACCAATCCGCTACCCACAAAGCACCATCAGGACCTACTTCTGTATGCACAGGCGAAAACCATTCATCAGAACTGGTCAATGTATTGAAACCATTCTTTTCAGTAAATCCGGAACCATCTTTCAAAATGATAGCATTATGCAAAACCCTGCCCGTAGGTTCCGCTACAAAAGCAATTCTGTTCCAGTAATTCTTGGGAAAATTCCTTGCAGTGTAAAAGTTATGGCCTGCAGCAGCGGTATAGCCACCATGATAATCTACTTGTCTCAATGCAGGGGAATGATGTGGCATATCGAAATGACTGTCTATTCCAAATATGGTATTGTTCATCCCGCCAGTTACAGGTCTACGGACATACCTATTACTCATGGCCAAATAGGCACTATGTTGTCCATTCGCAGTAGAGATAAATACATTGAAATCTTCTGAGAAACCCAATCCCCAGGTATTGTTGCTGGTAGAACCTAAAAATTCAAAATCTTTTCCTTCCGGTGTGAACCTGTATACCCCTTGGGAGAAGTTAAAGGGTTTGCCATCTATTTCACCATTGAATCCTGAATACCCCAATACGCCCCATATTTTATTATCAAATCCATATTTCAGATTTGATGGTCCTGCGTGGGTATCACTTTTGCCCCAACCTGTGATGACCACTTCTCGCACATCCGCTTTGCCATCTCCATTGGTATCTTTTAGGAAAATAAAATCCGGAGCCATGGAAATCAATATACCTCCATTGATCGCAACCAAACTTGTTGGGATATTTAAGCCCTCGGCAAAAACGGTGATTTTATCTGCCTTGCCATCTCCATTGGTATCTTCCAGGATTTTGATCCTGTCATTTCCTCCTTCTTTCCTTACCTCATTGGGATAGTCTTCTGTCTCTATGACATATAATCTCCCCTTTTCATCCCAACACATGGCCATGGGATTGACAATATCAGGCTCAGAGGCAAATAGCTGCAACTCGAACCCAACCGGAATCTGAACCAATTTCATGGATTCTTCCGGGGATAAAGGAAGTTGGAGTTTTGGTGCAGGATCTCTGTTTTCATAGTTTGGAATTACCGCTTCTTCGAATTTTGGTTGGGGGATATCAAAGGAAGCAACCTGGGCTGCCACATCCTCACCAATTGCCCAAAGTATACCATTAGCCACTAAAGTATGGAATTCGGGTTTTGACCAAGTTCTTTCATCATGTCCATAAGCGGTATAGAATACCCTCCCCTCTCCTTGGTCACGAATCCATGTCCATGGTTCACGGTGACCGTTTTCTTCCCGCTCCATCAGGACAGTCATATCAGGATTGATATTGCTATGCATATAGGTTTCATCCCAAGTTTCAAAAGTATTTACTCCCTTCATAATCGGATGCTCAGGAGCTATGATGTCAACAAAAAATTCCCCGGTTCCATGTGATTTAAACTGCCCACCAACTGCTGAAACAAACCAATCTGAATTACGGAAACAAAATGAAGCACTGTGCAATGGTATAAATCCCTTACCGCTTTCAACATACTTTTTTAGGGCAGCTTCCTGTTCAGGGGTAATCACATCATGGTTGGCATAAATGGCCAATCCATCATACTTGCTCAGGTTTTCATCATTCAGGTCATTGGGATCTGAAGTGTATGTAAAATTGATGCCCTTTTGGAAGAGCGGTCTTGCCAGGTAAGGCAAAAGCTTTTCAGAATCATGATGCTTGCTATCATGGCCAAGAAACAGAATTTCGGCCCTTCTTGGACCATCAGACAGTGCCTGGAACTTGGTTTTTTGCTCACATCCTATCAATAGAATAATGAATAGGAAGAAAAGCTTTTGAAGATTTTTGGGTGACGTCATTTTTGGGAGGATTGTATAATTATTAGAAAGGTCAAGTTCCTCAATTTCAAAATATAATTCTCACTGTTTTTTGCTCAATTCTGACTGAATTTTGATAAAAAAATTGATTTTAAACTATTTTTATAACATAATTGACTAAAATATGAAACAAGCACTCCAAAAATCAAGGATTCCGGAAACCAAGGCTTTTATAGTAAAAGAGTTGTTGGCGCCATATTTTGATAAAAACTGGCACTTCCATCAGGAATACCAGTTGTTTTTGGTTTTGGAAGGAAAAGGTACAAGGTTTATCGGTGACCAAATGAAACCTTTCCGGGAATTTGATATGGTATTCACCGGGCCCAACTTACCCCACCTTTGGAGAAATGATCAAGTTTATTTTGAAAAGGAAAGCGGTTTGAAAACCCATGGCATTGTCGTTTATTTTAATGAAGGATTTTTGGGTGATGCCATTTATACCAAAGAGGAATTTGAGGCTATTAAAATATTGTTGGAAAAATCGCTAAGGGGATTGGAAATTTTGGGCAATACCAATTTGAAATTGAGGGGCATGATGCAGGACCTGGTTAATTTGAGTGGGCTTCAGAGTGTTTTAAAGCTATTACAAATCCTACAGGTTCTTTCCGAATCGGAAGAGTGCCAACCCATTACACATGCAGGATATACCAACAATAATAAGGAATCGGAAAAAGACAGGATGCGTAAGGTGTATGAATATGTGATGGAAAATTTCAGACAGAAAATATTGTTGGAAGAAGTTGCGGCCCTGGCCAACATGACGGATAGCGCTTTTAGCAGGTATTTTACTTCCCGAATGAACAAGTCCTTCTCGGAATTCCTATCAGATGTACGCATCAGCCATGCTTGTAAGTCGTTACATGAGGCAGACCTGAACATCAGTGAAATTTGTTACGAATGTGGGTTTAATACCCTTTCCAATTTCAACAAACAGTTTAAAGACAGAATGGGGGTGACGCCTTTGGTGTATAAGAAGGATTATTTGAGGACTTTTGAATGAGAGATTAGATGCGAGAAGCGAGAAACGAGAGAATAGAAACAAAGCCCGTCCCGAGTATCAACTTTGCCTGATTCTATGATCTTTCTTGTAAATCAATTTTGGAGGAATATTAGAAAAAAAGCTATATTTAAATAAAAAAGAATGAACGAAATTGTTTTTGTGGTTGAGGAATCCCTGGAAGGTGGGTACACAGCCAAAGCTTTAGGTTTTTCTATTTTCACAGAAGGGGATAGCCTGGATGAGCTTAAAAAAAATGTAAAGGAATCCGTCCATTGTCATTTTGAGGAGAATACTCCTAAAATAATTCGATTGCATTATGTGAAGGAAGAATATTTTTTAGCATGAAATTACCGCGAAATATTTCAGGAAAAGAACTAGTTAAACGACTAGGTAAACTGGGATATGAACCCACAAGACAAGTAGGAAGCCACATAAGATTAACGACTTACGAAGGAGGAACCCACCATTTAACCATCCCCAACCACGATCCCATTAAAATAGGAACTTTTTCATCAATTATTTCTGATGTAGCTGGCCACTTTAAAAAGGGCAAGGATGAGATTCTAAAAGTACTGTTTCAGGAATAAGCCATTAAAAACTCCTTGGGATAGAAAAAAGCCTTCCGTAATGAAAAACCTTTGAGTACGCCTCGGCGCACTCAAAGGTTATCTGTAAATCAATCCGCAGTTCCTGCTTTAATTATTTGACCAAAGAAAACTGAATTCAGGAAAAGCTTATTGGTCCCGAACCAGACTGCCCGGAAGTTTGGATTATCTACCAAACCAATTACCCTGCCACTGCCCAGTTTTTTTACTTGGATGACTGCGGTGTTTTTAATCTTTTCTAGGTTTTCAGAATGCACATAGCCACTTGCCAAAGGTTGGTTCGTGTAAACCAATGGATTGGAATATGGATTTTTGGCGGTCTCCAAAAACAAGTTGCTGTTTCTGAAAGTATGTATGGAGTCCTTTGAAAATCCATATCCGATGGGATGGGAATTATCCAGTTTGGCATGAAAAATTGTACCGCTGGTTAATCTTGCGCCGGTATTCTTAGGAAAGTCTGCATAAGCTTGGACTTCTTTTATCGCTTCATCTTTTTCTTCTTCTTTAAATTCAAATTTGACAAGTTCCTGACTGTTTAACCAGGTCAGTGCATCTCCCCTTGCTATCAAAGTCCCTCCCGCTGAAGTCCAGGATTTGATCTTTTCCGCTTCTTCTTTTCCAAATGTAGTATATGGGCCATTGGGCATGACGATAACATTGTACTTGCGTAAGTCTACGGAATTGACCTTTTCAACGGGAAGCAAGGTGATGGGCATATCCATTCTCTGATCCAATAAATGCCAGATTTCGCCCGCTTCCAAACTCACCACTCCTGTGCCCACCAATAGGGCGACTTCAGGTTTTTTCAACACATCAATTTGCGGTGATCCTAAATTAATTCCTCCTGTATATCCTGTATTGATGGCATGGATTTCCAATCCGGTCTCTTCTGCTATTTTTTCCAAATCCTCCAAAAGGTTCAATTCCTTCTTCTTTTCTCTTGGCATACTCACCAATATACTTCCTCTTTTCAAGTCGGTTTTATCAGGTAATACAATTGGTTCATTGGTCACACGAACCAAGTAACCTTTCTTCATTAATTGATAGGCAGCTTTCGGGGCATAATATCCTTCCCATCCAAAGCCAAAAGCATAAGCTTCCTTTTCGCCCAATACCTTACCGGAATTAAGTGAAAAATCACTATCCAATGGACTGACATCTGCCAGATTCAGGATCCGACTGCTCAATGCCATAAAATCCAGGTCGAAAGACATGGGCATAGTCCATGCTGAAACATCATAAAACAGACTGTCCTGAAACTCATTCCTGACTTCAAAAAGTGATTTGATCAACCGGTATTGGGGTTGGTTTAGTGGAACAATATAAGATTTACCTTTTACAAAAGGAACACCATTCACCGTGATATCTTCATTTAAAGAATATACATCGACAGCATGCTGCCTAATCATGTCAGCCAAGTGAAAGCTCCTCGCCCCATCCTCCATGGAACCAAAAACAATGGCTTTGTCTGTATCTGCCGTCGCCATCTGAAAAGCTTCTTTATAGAAATCATGCATGGATTTGTTGATTTCAACTTTCATTTCCTTAGCAGCCTCAAAGGAACTGATACTGGTACGAAACTGATTTCTAATGGTGAATGCAAAATTCAAAGGGCCAAAATTGCTTTCCTGAAGATGTCCTCTTGAAGAAGCCTGTTCAAACAAAATTCCAATGGAACCCTGAATATCCGGATAGGTGGAACCATAACCGAAATAATACTCATCAAAACTTTCCTTGGCATAATACAAGGATCCTATTTCTTCCATTGCCTTGGCATGATACGCAGCCATTTTTTCTGTGAGCTGCACTGTCCTTTTTGGAATCAATGGATGGTCCCGGCTTGGTATTCCCGGAGGAAAAAAGAAAGTGGAATTAGTACCCATTTCATGGTAATCCAGATAAATATTGGGCAACCATTCCTGAAACTTCGCCACCCTGTTCTGAGACTCCGGATGCTGCACTAGCAACCAATCCCTGTTGAGGTCAAACCAATAGTGATTGCCCCTGCCACCTGGCCAAGCCTCACCCAATTCCCGGTTATTGGGATCACCGTTGAGGTTATAAGACCGATGGGAGTTTACCCAAGTAGAATACCTGCTGTAGCCATCGGGATTCAAAGATGGATCAATCAGAATGATGATATTTTCCAGGTCATCCTCTATTTCATTTGCGGCCGCAAAATGGTAGGCTGCCAAAAGGGAAGAATTGATACCACTGGCTTCATTACCATGGACGGAATATCCTGCAGCTAAAACCAAGGGCATTTGGTCATAATCCAAATTGGCATTGGGATCCCGTAGTTTCTTACGGGAGTTTTTGATATTTTCAATATTTGACTGATTCTCTTGAGATGTGATAGTCAACATCACTTGCGGACGTTTTTCATAGGACTGGCCAAAAATCTCAAATGATACCCTTGGAGAGCTTTCAGCTAATTTCTCAAAATATCTGATGAGTTGGTCATAGTCCACATTCCATTCCCCGACTTCAAATCCCAAAACCTCTTTAGGGGTGGGGACTTTTTCATTATATGTATATGAGCCTGGGAGATAATAATCTAAAGAAATATCGGCTGTTCCATTTGGGCTATTTTGGGCAAATACAGAGAAACCTGTTAAGATAAAAAACAGCAGAAAGGATATGCTTCTTTTTTTCATTTTTAGTAAGCTTTATATTAGTGGATCAAATAATTTACAATATGCAGAATTGAAAGGAGGGAGAGTGGCCATTGGTGTAAATAATTTTGATTATTGGATGGCTAGCTACCCCTATCCTTTTACAATGACGGAAGACAGAAGACGGGAGACAGAAGATGGCATAAATCAAAATTTTTACAACTCTGAGATTAGCTCACCATCTTTCCTGTTAAGAAAGTGGATATTTGGACATTCAATTTAATCAAAAAAAAACTCCTTCAAAATCTGGATTTTTTGTCCAGATCTTGAAGGGTTTGATATATAATTAGGAATCGAATAATTATTCCACCGTTACTGATTTAGCCAAATTCCTGGGTTGATCGACATTGCAGCCTCTCATGACAGCAATATGATAGGAAAGTTGCTGTAAAGGCACAACCGAAATCAATGGCACAAATGCCTCTTCTGTTTCCGGGATTTCGATCACGTGGTCAGCCAAGTTTCTTACGGTGGTATCACCTTCTGTCACTACAGCAATGATTTTGCCTTTTCTGGCTTTCACTTCCTGAATATTGCTGACAACTTTTTCATAGCTGCTGTCATTAGTTGCAATAAATACCACCGGCATTTCTTCATCAATTAAGGCAATAGGCCCATGCTTCATTTCGGCGGCAGGATATCCTTCTGCGTGGATATAGGAAATTTCTTTCAGTTTCAAGGCTCCTTCCAAAGCGACAGGAAAATTGTATCCACGACCTAAGTAAAGAAAATTTCTTGCATCCTTATATTCTGCGGCAATGGCTTTGACTTTATCATTGAGTTTTAAGGCTCTTTCTACTTTAGATGGTATAGTTTCCAATTCACTGAGCAATTGCATGTACCTCGATTCTGACAATGTTCCTCTTTGGTAACCCAACTTAAGGGCCATCATGGTCAGCACTGAAATCTGTGCGGTAAATGCCTTGGTAGAAGCAACACCTATTTCAGGTCCTGCATGGGTATATGACCCTGCATGAGTAGCTCGTGGAATAGAAGAACCAACCACATTACAAACTCCAAAAATGGTAGCTCCCTTTGATTTGGCCAATTCAATAGCAGCTAAAGTATCAGCAGTTTCCCCGGATTGGGAGATGGCTATGATAAAATCTTTTTCATTGATGACCGGATTTCTGTACCTGAATTCAGAAGCATACTCCACTTCCACAGGTATTCTGGCAAATTCCTCAAAAAGATATTCAGCCACCAAACCTGCATGCCAGGAAGTTCCGCACGCAGTAATGATGATGCGGTCAGCATTTTGGAACTTGTTCATATAGTCCCTCAATCCCCCCAATACCAACCTGCCATTTTTAGCATCCAACCTACCACGCATACAATCTGCAATTGACCTTGGCTGTTCATTGATTTCTTTCAACATAAAATGTTCATAGCCGCCTTTTTCAATGGCTTCCAATTCCATTTCCAATTGATTGATATAGGGGTTTGTTTCTACATTCTCAATGGTCTTGATCTGTAATCTGTTGTTGCGGATCACAGCAATCTCATAATCATCTAGATATACTACCTGATTGGTGTATTCTATAATTGGCGTAGCATCGGATGCCAAAAAGTACTCATCCTCTCCCACACCAATCACCAAAGGAGAACCTTTCCTTGCTGCGATCAAAGTATCAGGCTCTTCGATGTTCATAATGACAATGGCATAAGCCCCAACTACTTTATGCAATGCCAACCTAACCGCCTCTTCCAAACTGATGTGGTTGTTGATATAGATGTCCTCAATGAACTTAATAAAGACTTCCGAATCGGTTTCACTGTGAAAAGTATAACCTTTGTTCAAAAGATCAGTTTTGAGTACATCGTAATTCTCGATAATCCCATTGTGGATCATCGCAAATTTTTCATTGGAAGAATAATGCGGGTGGGCATTGACATCATTGGGTTCACCATGTGTGGCCCATCTTGTATGTCCGATACCGATTTTGGAATCCAAATTATCAAAAGTCCCGAGATGATTCTCCAGCTCTGAGACTTTACCTTTCTTTTTGTAAACACTAAGTCCATTTTGGTTAAGCAATGCGACACCTGCACTGTCATAGCCCCGGTATTCTAATCTTTTAAGGCCTTTGATAATAATGGGCAACGCTTCCTGATGCCCAACATAAGCTACAATTCCACACATAAGCAAAAATTTTAAAAATCAAATGTAACCTTTTTCAAATTACAAGCACAAAATGAACCATAAAAAATCTACTTGATGAAAACTTCAAGTAGATTTTTTATGGTTAAAAGAAATTTCTTGATTTAAAGTGAACGGGTCTTTGAAAAGAATATTTTGAGTTTGATGGTATTCTGGTCTACGACATATTCTTGGAGTGATTGTCTGAAATCATCCGAACCTAAAGCTCCTGGATATAAAAGCAAATCCCTTCTTTGTATTTTTTTCCTGTAAATAGCATTTACATGGGATGTAATAAATTGGCTGAAAGTATTTTCCTCTCTAGAATGGGAGAAAAGAGCTGGCTGTTGTTGTTCTGTGAAAAATGGTTCACCCTTTTCCAGATCGACTTGCGGCCTTCCATCTGGCTGAACAGCCATCGGAAGCCTATCAGTTCTCAGTAATATCTGATTTGTTTCGTTAGTGAAATACATGATCTGCTGAAGCGGAGGAAGGTTTGTTACTTTATTGTTGACCAAAGGGCCCATTTCCAAAAGGACCTGATTAAAGGTCACATTTTCCAAGGTGTCCAGAAAAGCATCCAAAGGACTCATATCCAATTTAACCACCATCCCGAAAGCGGATTTGCCCCCCGCGAACTGTCCCAAATTATAGGCAACCATTTTGTTCTTCACAGCTTCGGTAGGAGTACCTGTCGGATCATTTGTTACCTGACTGAAATGTCGGGCGAAGTTATTGTTGACCCCTGTAGCAATCGGGTATGCCCTTGATACAGTATCCCCTTCATTTTTATAGAAGAAAACAAAACCTGTATTGTTGCCAACTCTTGTACTGAATGAAACATCTTCGTTTTCAGCCCCTTTAAATACCAATCCCGGCAAAAACTCCCTGAATGAGAATATGTCGTTGAAGGCATTCCCATCTCTCAATTCCGTAAAGATTCTTTCTGTAAATTCGTTATTTATAGAAATTGAAACAATAGTATCCTGCTTATCCTTAAAATCAACGGTTAAGCTGATAACAGGTACAGGGTCATAATTTAAACTGTTAAAGTTAAAATAATTGATGTCTCTGATTTGTTCCTCCAAAGTGTGGACATGGATCGTCTTAGGAGCATCAAGGTCATCTCCCAAAACATGCCGCATATTGATATTGAATCTAACGGAATCCAACACGGCTGTAGCTTCAGGTCTTCTTACATCCCTGTTATAAAGTAGTCTTGCATAAGCCGTAGCTTCAGTTTTTCCAAAAAAATCGCTTTCATCCTTCCCATATACCAAATGTCTTGTATTTGTAGTGTTTATGGAGTCTGTCAAAACAACAGAAGCAGATAAGGGTATTTCTTGGTAGAATACCCCTATTTGATTGCTGTTGGGATCCAATTCCAAACCGATATTGGAAGGATCTTCACAAGATGATGTAATGGAAATCAGAATCAATAAACCCAAAACCAGCTTAGCCGGCGAGTTCAGTATAGATATTAAAGTAACTTTCGAAAAGTTGTTCGTCTTCTTCTTCGTTGTTAATCTCACACTTCTTATCTTTAGAGCACTCCTCAATGAGTTGGCTTAGGTGTTCGGAAATTTCTTCGCTCTTAATGACCACGTCGGCATATTCCATTCCGATTTTCAGGAAGCCTTCATAATCTTTTGACTTGAGGGGGGCAAGAATGGCATCATCGATATCCACCATTTTCACTTTCTCCAACAAATCGTCGCCAAATTTATGAGTAAATCCGGTATTATAAATAGCGAATACGGATTTTGTATCTTTAAATAATGGCTCATTCTTGTAGGTTGTTTTCAGATACATCGGAATCAGACTTGTCATCCAATCGTTGCAATGTACCACATCCGGTGCCCAACCTAATTTTTTTACTGTTTCTATGACTCCTTTGCAAAAGAAAATAGCTCTTTCGTCATTGTCCTCATAGAATTTTTCCTGCTTGTCATGAAAAACGCTTTTCCTTTGAAAATAGTCTTCATTGTCAATAAAATAAACCTGAAGCTTGGCGTTTGGAATAGATGCCACCTTGATGATCAAGGGCTTCTCTTCCTCTCCCACTGCAATGTTGATTCCTGAAAGCCTCACCACCTCATGCAATCTGTTCTTTCTTTCATTAATCAATCCGAATCTTGGAACAAGAATACGAATTTCCATTCCTTTTTCCTGCATGGCCTGAGGTAAAGCTCTCACGAAAGTTGCAACTTCTGAGGTTTGAAGAAATGGATTGATTTCACTTGCAACGTAGAGAATACGAAGTTTTGACATACCTTGTTGAGTTTTATTGAGTGATAATAAACGCACAAAGATACAAAAAAAAAGTGGTAAAGCCATTGTTTTTCTGGAATATAACATAGTTTTGCCTCTATTTTACATTTGCAAAGTACAACAAACGTGAAGCTTCTCCGGACCAAACAAGAGGTTCATCACCACCTTGGAATCTCCCGAATAAACAATACAACTATCGGTTTTGTACCTACAATGGGCGCATTGCATGATGGCCATTTGGATTTAGTGAAAAAAGCCAAAGAAAATTCGGATGTGATCATTGTGTCAATTTTCGTCAATCCTACTCAATTCAATAATCAGAAAGATTTTGAAAATTATCCTAAAACTTTGAACAAAGACTTGGATTTATTGGATAAAACCGGGGTTGATTTCGTATTTGTCCCTAGTAATCAAGAGATTTACTCATCGGTTCCCAGTCTTGTGATTGATTTTGGCTCTATTGACAAGGTTTTGGAGGGTGCCTTTCGCCCGGGGCATTTTAATGGTGTTGGCATCGTGGTTTCAAAACTGTTAAATATTGTTAAACCCCACAAAACCTTTTTTGGGCAGAAAGATTTACAACAAGTCGCCATCATCAAACTACTTGTAGAAGACCTTTCCTTTGATACTGAAATTGTCATTATTCCAACTGTAAGAGAAGAAGATGGATTGGCTATGTCTTCCAGAAACCTCAGACTTGACCCAGAACAGAGAAAGATTGCGCCTCTGATATATAAGGCTCTGACTTTTGCAAAAGATGAACTTTTAGCGGGTCATAATTGGTTTGAAATTCGGCAAAAAGTAAGTGTGATGTATGTTCATGAACCCCATCTTCGGCTGGAATATTTTGAATTAATCTCCTCTGACAATTTTGAGCTTCAAGAGAGTCTCAAAGGGACCACTAACATAGCCATCTGTACAGCCGCCTATCTCGGAGAAATCCGATTAATCGATAACATTTCCATATTTGATTAATTTTGCGAAATATTTAATTACATGCACATTCAGGTATTAAAATCAAAAATACATAGGGTAAAAATAACCCAAGCAGAATTACATTATGTAGGCAGTATCACTGTAGATGAAGATCTTATGGATGCCGCCAACATCATCGAAAACGAAAAGGTCCAGATCGTCAACATCAATAATGGTGAGCGATTGGAAACTTATGTAATCAGAGGGGAAAGAGGAAGCGGAATGGTCTGTCTCAATGGACCCGCAGCTAGAAAAGCGCAAGTTGGGGATATAATAATCCTGATTTCTTATGCTTCTATGGATTTTGAAGATGCCAAAAAACATAAACCTATAATCATCTTTCCAGATGATCACAATAAATTGATATAAAGTGCGGCTTACTAAAAGACAATGGATTCAGGTGGCGGTTTCTTTGATAGTTGCCATTTGGATTTTTTGGTTTCTATATAAGGATATCAGCTTTGATGCTTTGCTCTTTGCACTGTCTCAAACCTCGCTGTTTTGGTTTGTGTTGTCCATCTTTGTTTCTCTGATAGGGTTTTGGCTGAGGGCATGGAGGTGGAAGTTGCTGATAGATGCCGGAGAATCCCAAAAAACAAAAACGAGCCGTACATTCTGGGCCTTGATGATTGGCTACCTTGCTAATCTTTTGGTCCCAAGGGCAGGGGAAGTGGCACGATGTGGGGTATTGAAAAAAACAGAGAACCGACAAATAGGAATGCTCTTTGGAACTGTTATTCTGGAAAGGACCATTGACCTTTTGTTTATGGTCATCATAATATTTTTGGCTTTTTTACTTGAAAGGGACCTATTTGTTCGGTTATCCGGTGAATTGGTGTCTATGGATTCTTTGTTAGAAAAATTCACCCAATTCCTTCCAATTTTGATAGGGGGGGTTGTGGTCTTGTTTCTATTTGTTTTTTTGGTTTTTCAAAAATACAAAAACAGTGGCTTTTTAAAGAAAATCAGGCATTTCCTAAGAGATTTGATCAATGGCGTTATCAGTCTGAAAAAAGTTGACAATCAATTGGGGTTCTGGGGCAGTTCATTTTTGATCTGGATTACATATTATTTAACACTGATATTTATGGCATGGGCCATCCCTTCCACTGCCAGTTTGTCATTAAGCGCCATGCTAATGGTAATGGTAATGGGAACTATTGGCATGGTTGCACCTGTTCAGGGTGGCATTGGTACCTTTCATGCATTAGTGGCTTTCATTTTGATGGCTTATGGTTTGAGCAATGAAGAAGGAAAGATCTTTGCGGCGATCACCCACGGAAGTCAAGTACTGGTTGTGATCTTCTTAGGATTGATATCTTTGGGTTTTTTCTTTAAAATAACTGCAAAGAAAGAATCTAAAACTTCTTAATTTCGTAATTAACTAGCAAACATAAAAAACTATGATTATTCTAATTGTTGTTGTATTCGCTGCTTTAGGCTTTGTGGTCAGCAGAAAGCTTAAGAGCAAGTTTAAAAAGTATTCTCAGACATCTCTGAAGGCGAACTTGTCCGGAAAAGAAATCGCTGAGTTGATGCTCGCCGATAATAATATCCAAGATGTAAAAGTGCTCAGCGTAGAAGGTCAGCTTTCAGATCATTATAACCCCATGAATAGGACAGTAAACCTTAGTCCTGATGTGTATTATGGTAGAAATGCTGCTGCTGCTGCAGTCGCCTCCCACGAATGTGGCCACGCCATCCAACATGCAACCTCTTATACTTGGTTGAATCTAAGATCAGCGATGGTTCCTGTTCAAAATGCAAGTGGAAAAATCCTGAATATTGTATTGATCGCTTCACTTCTTGGCGGATTCATGTTGAATCTTCCGTATGAAATTATTGGTTATATTGTGGTTGGTTCTTACGGGATAATGACTTTGTTTACCTTGGTCACCCTGCCTGTAGAATTTGACGCAAGCAATAGGGCTTTGGCTTGGATCAAAACAAGAAATATTGTTACCCAAGATGAGTATGCCATGTCAAAAGACGCACTAAAATGGGCAGCAATGACCTACGTAGTTGCAGCTTTAGCCGCACTGGCAACATTGGCATATTATATATTCATTTTCTTTGGAAACAGGAATTAAGGAAACTGAAAAGTATCAAATGAGTTTACTTTAAGGGGCAAGAAATTGCCCCTTATTTTTTTTTGCTGTATCTTGAAAGGCAAATATTAAACCCAAAAATTCACATGAATTTTGAATATACAGAAGAACATTTAGCTGTCAGGGATGCCGCGAGAGAGTTTTCCCAAACAGAACTTTTACCTGGAGTCATCGAAAGAGATACAGAAGCAAAATTCCCCACTGATCAGGTTAAAATGATGGGGGAACTTGGCTTTATGGGCATGATGGTCGACCCCAAATACAATGGTGGGGGAATGGACACCGTCTCTTACATCTTAGCCATGGAAGAAATATCTAAAATCGATTCTTCTGCATCAGTTTGCATGTCAGTCAATAACTCCCTAGTATGCTGGGGTCTGGAAAAATACGGTTCGGAAGCGCAAAAGGAAAAATATCTCAAACGCCTGGCAACTGGAGAATTCATAGGTGCTTTCTGTCTTTCAGAACCTGAAGCCGGATCAGATGCCACTTCCCAAAGGACCACTGCTGATCTCCACGGTGACCATTATTTGCTGAACGGCACGAAGAATTGGATAACGAACGGCAATACGGCTAGTGTCTATTTGGTAATAGCACAGACAGATATATCCAAGGGGCACAAAGGAATTTCAGCATTTATAGTAGAAAAAAACACCGAAGGATTTGTAATTGGAAAAAAAGAGGATAAATTGGGCATTCGAGGCTCAGACACCCACTCTCTCATGTTTACAGATGTCAAAGTCCCTGTTGAAAACAGGATTGGAGAGGAGGGCTTTGGATTTAATTTCGCCATGGATACCCTAAATGGTGGAAGAATTGGAATAGCTGCGCAAGCCTTGGGTATTGCTTCTGGAGCATACGAATTGGCTTTAGCCTATTCCAAAGAAAGAAAAACCTTTGGGAAGCCTATCAGTCAGCATCAGGCGATTCAATTTAAACTTGCTGATATGGCAACTCAAATTGAAGCTGCAAGGCTTTTGGTCATGAAAGCAGCGTGGCTAAAAGATCAGGGTGAGGACTATGCCTTTGCAAGTGCAATGGCTAAACTTTATGCTTCAGAAGTTGCTATGAATGTGACAATAGAAGCTGTGCAGGTACATGGTGGATATGGATATGTTAAAGAATATCATGTGGAAAGATTGATGCGTGATGCAAAAATTACCCAGATTTATGAGGGAACAAGCGAAATTCAAAAAATAGTCATATCAAGAAGTATAATAAGATAATCAAATTTAGCTCCATGAAAAAGGCATAAAATCAATTTTTTATGCCTTTTTTTATTTTTTAATAAATAATTATTAAATAATTATATATGTATTTCCAAAATTATTATAGTTTTACATCCTAACACTAATATTTGATATCATGGAATATTACAATAAAGTAATTGAATCTGTCGGGGTACGTTTTCTAAAAGGTAACAATTTTAAAATCGAGAAGCCCGTAACAGTATTAGATTACAGTGACACTGAAAATTCAATCATCCTACTTCATCAAGGTTCCGTGAAATTTGCTGAAGACATGGAATTGGTAAATGAAGGTGAAATTCTATTTATTCCTGCAGGAAGAAAAACCAATATTTCATTCGGTCAACAAAGTAAAAAGAGCGAAACCAGTAATGAAAACTTTTTAGACAACAAGAGAAAATATCTTCAAACCGTCAGTTTCAAAGAAATTAAGAATCTTGAAGAAGATTGCGTCACTATCATCAACTTTGAAGCAAAGGTTTTTGATGTAGTGAATTTCTTCCATTCATTGGGTATACCTCCTTTTGTGATCCGGTTCAATGACAAGATTGCCTCAATCATTGAGGACATCGTTAAAGAATCCGAACAAAATACCCCAGGTAAAGAACGGGTGATCAAAATCCATTCTGAGCTTTTGGTCATTGAAATCGTCAGACATATCCTTAAGAACAGATTGTTTGTGGAAGAACTTTCCACCAATAGTACGTACTTCAAAGACCCGAGACTTATTGACCTTTTCAACTATATCAAAAAGAATATCGGAGGCGACCTCTCCAATAAAGTCTTGGCAAAAGTTGCAAATGTATCCGAAGATTATGTTGGACAATACTTCAAAATGCTAACCGGAATCAATCCTCAGGATTACATCGAATATCAAAGAATGGAAGCTGCGGTGGAATTGCTCCGAACATCCAAGAAAAGCATCAGAGATATCGGTAAAGAAGTCGGTTATAAAGATACTGCCTATTTCTGTAGACGATTTAAGATGATGTACGGCTTGCCGGCCGGAAAAATGAGAAGGCGGGAATCACTAATCAATGTTCAATAAACCCAATCAATTTATACCTCAAAACCGTCCCAAAAAAACCGGACGGTTTTTTTTTTAGAACTCAACAATAATCCCCACCGTTGGCAGAATCGTACCTGCCGGATTATTCACTAATCTCATTTGATACCTAGTTGGATCATTGGGGTCAATTTTAAGCTGACCATCAGCTTCTCTTTGCGGTACCAAAAGAGGAGGTTGCTCAGCCTTAAAATTATAAGCATTCTGAACATCAAAGTACCAATTCAAATTCCACTTATCAAAGAAATAGCGTTTGTCTATCCTCAGATCGAGTTGGTGAAAAGCTTTTAATCTTTGGTTGTTGATCTGATTAAAATCAAGGGTTGCCTGACCTCTTAAATCCCAAACATCTCTTAAAGAGGAATTTTCCACATCAATCGGTGTAAATGGAAGTCCGCCCAAATACCTCCACCTCGTTCCCAATTCCCAGTTTTTACCAAACCTTTTGCCTGCAGTCAAACTCACTATAAACCTGCTATCCCAAGCCGAAGGCACAAAGCCATCTGTATTAGGATTGGTAAACTCACTTCTCACCAAAGTCACGGCAGCTATACCGTAAAAATTATTAAATAGTCTTTGTTGGGCCAAAAATTCAAGACCATAAGCCCTGCCTTCTGAATCAGATCTTACCGGTTCATTTCCGATAACTCCAAAATCCGCCCCAAGATTTGCTAATGCTATTCCGTTCCTGATAGAAGAGGGGTAATTGCCGTAATGTTTATAAAATCCCTCGATGCTAAATCTTCTGCTTTTATCTGGAATAACCCTTTCTATTCCTGTGATCAATTGGCTTGACCTGATAAATCTGATATTATTCAATTGATTTTCTAGATCACCTTCGTTATTTCTGTATCCGAGAGCAGTATAAGGTGGCTTTTGGTAATAAATTCCAGCATTGGCCGTCCAAAATAGGTTAGGCTTGATCTGATACGAAAGTGAAGCCCGCGGACTTAACTGATTTAAGGGATTCTGGGCAGTTTCCCCAAAATCACTACCGTCCATCCTTACACCTCCGGTTATCAAAAGCCTTTCATTATTAAAATATTTACTGCCGGAAATAAATGCTCCGTAACTACTGAATAAAGCCCTATCATTTATATTGATAACTCCCCCTTCTGGTGCCAAAGTGGATCTGTCAAAATTACTTAGGAAATACCTGGCAAATTCATAATTTACACCATATTTGAAATTGAACCCTTTTTTAAATACAGAGTTTTCTGCCCTAAATTTATTCTCACTTTCCTGAGAGGTATAGTCAAAAATCAGGTTATCCGGATTACTACTATCATTTCTAAGGTATTTAAATGACCTGTTATTCAGCATATTCCTGCTCAATACAAATGTCCAAAAGCCATTCTCTCTAAATCTCTTCAGCTTCAAGCCCGTGGTATAATTCCATTGGGTTGAGATCGGAAGGTTTTCCAGAAGATAAAGGCGGTTTTCCCGATCCTCTTCGGATTCATTATTAGGTTCATCAAAATTAAGTACAAAATTATCAATCGCACCCACTCCTAAAAATGTCAATTCAGTCTTTTCATTTATTTTAGTAGTGGTTTTGACTGTAAAATCATTGAAAGTAGGTAGAAACGGCAAGCCCAATTGTCTAAAAAGAAATTGTAAATAAGATCTTCGTGCGGATACCAAATAGGTTGTTTTTTCTCCTATAGGACCTTCATTGGATAGCGTCAGTTCGCTTGCACCCAATGTCATTTGTGTGAACATCTTGTCTTTTCTGCCTTCTTTGAGCTGAAATTCAAAAAAGGAACTCAAGGAATTCATTCTGTCAGCCGGAAATCCACCCGTAATAACATCTACATTTTTGATCAGATTGACATTCAAAATCCCAACAGGACCTCCTGATGACCCCTGCGTTGAAAAGTGATTGATCACCGGAACCTCTATTTCATCTATAAAAAACTTGTTCTCATTAGGTGCGCCTCCCCTGATGATGATGTCATTTCTGAAACTTGCAGTACTTGCAACACCTGGCAAAGATTGGATAACCCTACTGATATCCCTATTGCCACCTGGATACCTTTCAATTTCATTGGTGTTCAGCCTTCTTACAGAAATAGGCGTTTCGTCAGAACGAGTAAACTCTGCATCTACTGTCACCTCTCCCAATTCCGCCGCTTCTTCTCTAAGGTCAAAATCCAACCTGACTGGCCTTGCCTTTGTCACCTGAATCTCAAAAAATGTTTTTGAGCGGAAACCCACAAAACTGGCTCGGATATTATACAGTCCAGGAGGAATATTGGTGATGTTATAATTTCCATCTTCATCGGAAACTGTACCGATATCAGTACCTAGTACAACTACATTGGCAAAAGGTACCCCATCATTGTTAACGGGATTAAATACACGGCCTCTTACCTCGCCTTCCTGCGCATAAGTACTCAAAACCGTAAATGAAATCAGAAATAATATAAACGAAAGTCTCATCTTAAGAAATTAGCAACAATAAATAAATCAATCTTCCTCAATTTTGTTTTAAAAATCTTTGGTTTTGAAAGAGTAAAATCTGAGCTTCATTAAACAATGTTGTTTTTTTGACATGGATATGCGCAAAATGCCAGTAAATGGTAATTTAATCTAATTCTCGCCAGGAAATTTAAATGTCCGGTACATCGGATTTCCGACTTCGGACTTCCGACCTGTTTGAAGTAGAATATTGGGTTATTGGCAAAGAAGCGGATAATCCTTTTTCTTTATACTCCTCTTTGATTTTCCAAAGCCTCCACCATGGAGTTCCTGGGGAATCATGATGTTCATAGTGGTATCCAAAAAAGTAACAGGAAATAAATGCCCAAACGTGGTTTTTAGATTGGGTTTTTGAATGGTGCTTGTTTTTTGATTCACCCATATGAGGTAAGAATGTCCCAAAATAAAATAACTGTAAGGTGGATAAGATAGCCGGCAACATCCAGAATACTATAAGATTTTCTGTAGGTAGAAAAAGTTTCAGAATATTGAAAGTTACCGCCATCAGTAAAATCTGCCAAACCGAAACATATTGTTTGATAAAGCTAAAATACCAAATAAAGAAATTTCCTGAAGGATGGTAATCAGGATCTTTTTCTGTAGCCACAAACCGGTGGTGTTCATGGTGCTTTGGAAAAAGCCTCCAGTAAAAATTATAAGAAAACAAGATTGACGCAAACCAGCCTAAACCATGATTCAGTTTTTTGTTTGAAGAAACAATGCCGTGCATCGCATCATGGGCTGTGATGAATAATCCTGTATAAAGATGAGTTTGAATTAAAATCCCCAAATAGGTTAATGGGTTTGACCAGTTCAAATCAAATGAAAGCAAAAACAATAAAGATCCGAACCATAAGAGAATCACTGCAAGCGCAATAATTACACCTTTTGGGTCAACAGAAACTTTATGAATAGAAGTTGGTATCACTTTGTAAAGGTAGGAAAGTAATTGATGCACTAAAAAGCTGCGATCTTTTCTTTCACTTGTTCCATAAGCCACATCGGTGTAGAGGTTGCCCCGCAGATTCCTACACTATTATTTACTTCAAACCAAGTTTTGTCCACTTGATCGGGATTAGATACAAAAAAAGTATGAGGATTTTTTTCTTTACAGACATTGAACAGAACTTTTCCATTAGAAGACTTGGTTCCGCTAACAAAAATGATTTTGTCGAATTTTTCAGCAAAGGACCTTAATTCTTTATCTCTATTTGATACTTGTCGGCAGATTGTGTCATTTGTGTTGACAGTAATTCCATTATTTTTCAACACATCATTGATCTCATAGAATTTGTCAGTACTCTTAGTGGTCTGACTGTATAGTGTCATATTACCGGGTAAGCTTGGGATATCCAATTCATTGATATCCTGAAAAACCACAGCCTTATTGTTGGTCTGACCCAATAAACCTATCACCTCAGCATGACCATGCTTACCATAGATATATATAGTTTCATCCTTATCAAAGGAATTTTTTATACGGTTCTGCAATTTCAAAACAACCGGACAACTCGCATCTATCAAAGTCAAGTTGTTGTTTATTGCCAATTCATAGGTTGATGGTGGTTCTCCATGAGCTCTGATTAGGACTTTTTCGTCTGTCAAATCTTTCAGTTCCGCATGATCTATAATTTTCAATCCCTTTTTGGTAAGGCGATTTACTTCTTCATCATTGTGGACAATATCCCCTAAACAGTATAGATGCCCTTGCTCTTCAAGTATCTCTTCTGCCATTTCTATGGCATAAACCACTCCAAAACAGAAGCCAGAATGCTGATCTATATGTACTTGCAGGTTCATCATAGGCTATAAACTTTTAACAGTGTGAATTGTTTTGGTGTTCCTTATCCTTTCATAGATTGTAATATTCATCAATAAAAGGGTCATGGAGTAAACGGTATCTTCAATGGGTATTGTAAATAATCGGATATTCAAATTTTCAGCATTATTGTATATGACTATAGGCTCATCAATAAATGACCCTGTAAGAACACCATTCACCAATAGAAATGGTAATAAAGAAACCAGATAAGTGAGATAAAACCTTCCTAAATATTTTCCCTGATAGAGTACAAAATGGATAGACAACATGGCAGTAGCCACCAGAAAATTAACAGAGGTATACCATTTATCTAAATTTAGTAAACCAATCACCAAGAAAACAGGGATCAGAATAAATGTGATAGGTTTGGCCACAGGGCCAAGAATATCTTTTTTAATAAAGTAATTGAGTACTTCATAAATAAATACACATGCGAAAGGTACCGTAAAGAAAAAAAGCCATTCCTCAATAGGCAATTCGAAAAAGAAAATCCCCGTTAGGTACCGTGGGTTGAATTCCCATACACCAATTACGGTGAACCAATGATCCCAAACCAAAAAAAACAATCCTGTAATTCCGATGGCCGGAAAGAGTGCATACCATTTTTTAGCATATTGGACTCTATGCTCGAATGACCTGGCCAAGGGATAAGAGATGGTGATGACATTCAAAATAAGATATAAAAACTTTTCCATATCAAACTATTCCAAGTTTCATCCCAAAGTAAGTACCTAATAATAAGGAGAATTTTCTAGAGTTGGGTATTCTGACCCGCTGATGCGTAATTGTTTCAGGGGGTAATTTCCTGATTTTGTCAAATAACTTCAGGTAGTACAAATACGCTATCTTTACTCCCATTTTAGCACAATTGGGTAATCTCCTAATCCCATCTAATGCCTCATCAAAATCTTTTTGTATATCTTCCTCAATCAACTCTTTGGCAGATTTGTCAAAATGATTGAAATCAACTCCCGGAAAATAAACCCTTCCCCTTTCCTCATAGTCACTTTTGATGTCTCGGAGGAAATTGACTTTTTGGAAAGCTGAACCAAGTTTACAGGCAGGTTCTTTAAGACTCTCATACATTTTTTGATTGCCTTCACAAAATACTTTTAAGCACATTAGACCTACCACTTCAGCGGAGCCATAAATGTATTCATGATATCTGGAGTCATTATATGTTTTAAAATCCAGATCCATCTCCATGCTTTTGAGAAATGCTTCTATCAAATCCAAGTCAATATTATATTGATTGACTATCATTTGAAATGCATGAAGAACTGGATTTAAACTTATTCCTTTTTTAATGGATTCATAGGTATCATGTTTGAACTGTTCTAAAAGTGCTTTTTTATCTTTGTCATGAAAAGTGTCTACTATTTCATCAGCATATCTTACAAATCCATAAATACCATATATGGGCAAATGCAGTTTTTTATCCAGGGTCTTTATGCCTAATGTGAAGCTTGTACTATACCTTTGGGTGATCAGTTTGCTGCACTCAAGAGTAGTTTGGTCAAAAAGGGTTTTTGCATCCATACCCATAATATACAATTTTTTATCTTAATTATTCTCTTTATGAACTTCTCTTGCTACTACATGACCTGATATCAGGGTCGGAGGAACACCTGGGCCGGGTACTGTTAACTGACCTGTATAGTACAAATTCTTTACTTTCTTACTTTTCAAAGATGGTTTTAAGATTGCTGTTTGGAACAGGGTATTTGCCAAACCATATGCATTACCTTTAAAAGCATTATAGTCCTCCTTAAAATCACTGTGTGCATAGGAGCGTTTGAAAATGATGTGGCTTCTGATTTCCTGCTTGGTTAATTTTTCAAGCCTGTCCATGACCATATTAAAGTATTTTTCTCTAATTGCTTCACCATCTTCCAAATCCGGGGCAAGAGGAATCAATATGACCAGATTTTCATATCCTTGCGGAGCTACTGAAGGATCAGTTATTGAAGCAGCTGATAAATAAAATAAAGGTTTTTCCGGCCATCTTGGATTTTTGTAAATGGCGTCTGCGTGAGGTCCCATTTGTTCATCAAAAAACAGACAATGATGAGTCAAATTATCCAGTTTTTTATCAACGCCTAAGTAAAACAAAAGAGAGGACGGGGCCATTACCCTTCTGTCCCAATATTTTTCATCATAATTTCGGTATTCCGGCGCCAGTAATTGATCATCAACATGGTGATAATCTGCACCTGCTACAACGATATCCGCATCAAAGATTTCTCCGTTGGCAAGAATAACACTTTTGGCAATTCCATTTTTTATATTTATTTGAGATACATCTGCTCCTAGGTGAACTTTCACACCTTTTTCTTCGGCAAGTTGTACCATTCCCTTTACAATTTCATGCATCCCACCCATAGGGTACCAAGTGCCTAATACAATGTCAGCATAATTCATCAAGCTGTATAAAGCCGGTATATTATTAGCCATTTCCCCCAAAAAGATGACAGGAAATTCCATCAACCTGATTATGTTCTCATCCTTAAAAAATTTCCTGACATGCTTGGACATGGATTGGAAAACATCCATTCTTACAACATCAGCCAACAATCGAGGATTTGTAAATTCAAAAATTGATCTACTAGGCCTGTAAACCAGATCTTGAATCCCCACTTTATATTTATAAGCTGCCTGTTTAAGAAATTCGTCAAGATTTGGCCCAACACCAGGCTCCATGCTTTCCATCAAATCTCTGAACTTGGAAAGATTTGCTGGTATTTCAACAAATTGATTTTCACCAAATACCACAGTATAGGATGGATCTAACCTTATAAGGTCATAATAATCAGAAGGCTTTTTACCAAAATGTCCAAAATAGGTTTCAAATACATCCGGCATCCAATACCAACTTGGTCCCATATCAAAAACGAAACCCTCGGCTTCGAACTTTCTAGCTCTTCCTCCGGGGGTTGTATTTTTTTCAAGTAATGTGACCTGATATCCGATATGTGCCAAATGTGTAGCTGCTGATAGGCCTGCAAATCCAGCCCCAATGACCACTACTTTCTTGTCAGGCATATATCTTAATTTTTATGTTTATACACATGCAAATCATCCTTCAAAACCTTTCTGGCAATATGTATTCGATTTTTAACAGTTCCAATTGGGATATTCAATTTTTCAGCAATCTCATGATATTTGAAACCTTTGTAATGCATCATAAATGGAGTTTTATAAACATCTTCCAATTTATCTATAGCAGTATAAATGTCATCCATAGTAAAATCTCCAAAGGCACCATTTTCAACCAAAGCATCACCTGAGTTGATATAATGAAGATTATCTGTGGTATCCACAAAAGTACCTCTTCTTACCATTCTTTGATAATTGGTAATAAAAGTATTTTTCATAATGGTATATAACCAAGCTTTCAAGTTTGTCCCCTCTGTGAATTTATCCTTATTGGTAAATGCCTTTACCATAGTGTCCTGAAGTAAATCATTGGCATCATCCATATCTCTTGTAAGTTTAAGAGCAAATGGTTTTAGCGAACTTGATAACTTATTAAGCGAGTAACTGAATTCTAGAGTTGTCATGGACGTTTTGTTTTTGTTTAATCAAATATAGCAATGATTAAACAAAATACAAACGTTTTGTCTAATATTTTTTTATTTTCATTAAACAAAAATGAAAAATAGAATTTAAAAAAGAGTGATTTTACTTAATAAGTGGTCATATAATGAAATGGGCGCAAAAAAAAAGTGAAATTCGGAATTTTCACTTTGTTTAATTTATTTTAATAAATGTAAAACTGAATACTACTTTTCAACTAGGACCTCGTGAATTTCCTCTAAGTATTCTTTAACCTGCCTGATGTAATTCAATGATTTGACGTTCTTGGGAAAACGGATATCATGACCAACTATCTGGTACCCCGAGACAATTATTTGCGATTGGTTAAACCGTTCGGATAATGTGTCTATATATTCCTGCACATTTTCAGAACTTGGTGATGTAGTTATAACGGTCAATAAATATTCCGGTTGAACCAAATTGTAAACAGAAATCAAATCATCATCTGGCGTACTCTGCCCCAAATAAACCACTTTATGACCCTTTTGCTTTATCAGATATGCTGCAAAAAGAATTGAGATTTCATGGTGCTCGCCATCTGGTAAGTATAAGAGAAATTTTTTCCCTCCACCTTTATAAATCTGTGCATCGATAGCAACTATAAGTTTTTGTCTGATCAAATTACTCATAAAATGTTCTTGGGCCGGATTAATAGCACCCGTTTGCCAAAGCACTCCTATTTTGGACATAAAAGGATAAATAATATTGAGCATGGTCTGTTCAAAACCAATTTTCAGAATATTAGTCGACAAAACTTTGTCAAACCTATCTTCATCCATTTCAATCATACAAATAGTAAGTGCATGAATCTGATCATCATGCGTCAAAGTCTTCTCGGTCAATTTGATCACTTCTTCCCTCATGTCCGTAAAGGACATATTTGCAATTTTACTGATCTTATACCCGTTATCATTCAATAAGGCAACATTCAATATAAGTTTGAGATCAGCGTCGTCATAATACCTGATATTGGTATCAGTCCGCTTGGGCATCAGTAAATTATACCGTTGTTCCCAGATACGCAGGGTATGGGCTTTAATTCCCGATAATTGCTCAAGATCTTTGATTGAATAAGTACTCACTATGATTTTATTTTAAAATATTTCTTTGGTACAACAAACAAACCAAAGGATACTGCATCATTTTTCTTGTTGGTTGCATGATGTGCCTGATGTGCTTTAAAGATGCCTAAGAGAAAACTACTCTTAGGTCTATCAAACCATTTTATCCTTCTATGAACCAGTACGTCATGAATAATGAAATAACTGATACCGTATAAACTTATTCCCACTCCCATCCAAAATCGGAAATCCAATTCCCCAACGCCAAGAAAGATCAACAAAACTGCGATGCTCCCAAACAGCAATGAGAACAGATCATTGAGTTCGAAAAAAGACTTGGAGGCCTGGTGGTGGGTTTTGTGAATTCCCCATAAAGGCCCATGCATGATATATTTGTGTATAAACCAGCCTGAAAATTCCATTGCAGCGAATCCCAGAACGATGAATATAATTGCGTACATCATTAGAGTAACTTTATATTTTTCAGAATGTTTAAACAGCTGAAATGGATTTTTACAGAATAAAATTCAAAACAGCAAAGAAGATTATCAAATTAAGCAATAGAAATCCTGATATCAGATTTTTCTTTTCAAACATTGCTCTCCGATAAATCAAATGAATGAAGTAAGCGACCACAAACCAACCCATATAATTGGACAGAGGAATAATTTCACCTTCCCAACTCCAAAATTCCAAACCAATGGCCACGGGCTCAATAATAAAATCTATTATCACCATCAATCCTGCACCTAGGGCCGCAGCCAAGAAATCATTATCAACCCTCTTTTCAAATAAATTCCCTGTCAAATATACCAACAACAACCAATTCACCCCTATCATAAGGGGTACATCCAGTAATTTGATCCCAAGTACGGATCCGTATTCATAATTCCCAAATGGAAATCCGGTATGTACACCCAATACTTCGGAACCAAAACCGATTAAATATGCTGATATGGAAAAACCCATAAAGTATCTGTTCCAATCTGAGTGAAACAAAAGAAGTATTCCCAAACTGAGTAGTAAATGAAATGGGGTCAGGGCTTGAAAATAAGGCTTGAGAACAGGAAAAGACATTCCAATAATGCCCACTAAATAAAAAACTGAAATGATTAATTTGAATAGACCAGATTTATGTTCCTGAATTCCCTGAACAGCTTTTTCAATTTTACTTTCTGATTTTTCCAATGGTCGATATGACATCTCTTAATTCAAGGATTTTGTTCACAAACATGTAGACTTTAACCATACAAACTTATATTTGTTGGTAGAAGAATGCGACAAAAATAAAGATAAATTAAGAAATATGATTTTATACAATATCACCGTCAACATAGAAAAAGAATCTGAAGAGGATTGGGTCCTGTGGATGAAACAAATTCATATTCCTGATGTCCTTGCGACAGGGATGTTTTCCGAAAATAGGTTTTACAAAATTCTTCATGATTCAGACGATGGAAGTGTTAATTATTCCGTGCAGTACTTTACCGATACCATGGAAAAAATCATGGAATATCAGAGCAATTTTGCCCCAAAATTACAAGATGATGTTAAATCAAAATTCAAGGATAAATTTGTGATTTTCAGGACGCTGCTTGAGACCGTTGAATAGATGATTATCCGTCTATCAAAGAATTAATTCCAATCTACATGGTAAATAGTTGGAAGTCCGAAGTTGGAGGTGGTAAAATATTTGATTTTTAACTTTTGATTGGAGAAACTAATTTATATCAAAGCTAACGCTCTCAAATTAATAAATAAACAATGGAACAAGAACCAGAAAAATTCCGCTGTCCTTGGTGCTTGGGATTCGAACAATATGTCAAATACCATGATGAAGAGTGGGGTGTTCCTGTATTCAATGACCAAAAACAATTTGAATTTTTGGTTTTAGAAAGTGCCCAGGCTGGCTTGAGTTGGTCTACAATTCTAAAAAAACGAGCAGGCTACAGAAAAGCATTTGCAGAATTTGATTATAAAGTTATCGCAGATTTTCCTGAAGGCTATGTTCAAGAACTTTTACAGAACAGGGACATTATTAGAAATGGATTAAAAATAAGGTCCACAATCAACAATGCCCGTCAGTTTATGGAAATCCAATCCGCTTTCGGAAGTTTTTCAACATACATTTGGGATTTCGTAGGTGGTAAGCCGATACAAAATTCTTTCAAAACCTTATCTGAAGTGCCCGCAACGACAGCAATTTCAGATAAACTTTCCAAAGACCTAAAAAAACGTGGTTTCAAATTTCTTGGTAGCACCATCATCTATGCACACATGCAGGCAACGGGTTTAGTCAATGACCATTTGGTTGATTGTTGGAGGCACAAGAAAGTCTGTTGAATTCTACAGAAGTGCCTCGTTCAAATTTTTTGGACAATTGCCATGCCTCGAAAGGAAAAACCGTAGTTGCTGTTTCAATCAACTAACTCTAAATAGGATTCGAATTAACCAACCACTGACACCTATCCTACATAAAAAGGTGAGGTTAAATAAGTATGAGGTTTTCACAATCCTGAATCTGACAATCTCCATAAAGGACCAAAGAATGACTACTGATAGCTGATTGAAATTCCAATCCCATTGCTTCTTTGATCAAATTTATTCTTTCATCAGAAAATTCCCGGATTTTTCGGCATTGATTGCACACATGATGGTCATGGTGTTTGTAGGTCAATGCCTGTTCATATAGGGCAACTTTATCTTTGAACTGATGTTTTACAGCCAAGCCACATTCTACCAAAAGATCCAAAGTATTGTAAATGGTGGCACGACTTATCGTATAACCTTTGTTTCGCATCAACAAAAACAAGCCTTCGACATCAATATGTTCGTCCTGAGGCAATGCATATAACTCATCTAATACAGAGTATCTTTCCGGTGTTTTTCTACTTCCCTGTCTTATAAGAAAGTTCTCAAAAATTTTTTTTGCTTTTTCTACTATTGACTTTTCTGCCATATCTAATGATTCTAAAAAATAAAGATGGGGTATTTTTTAGATTTTTTCAATAAATAGCGTGTTGAAGAACGCCATACTTCCTTATTTGATTTGAATCCAAACAATTTATTTATGACAAAGTAATTTGATTACATTAATTCAATTGATTGAAACAAATGATCAAGAAAAAATATTTATCATTATATTAAAGCCAAAACCCAAATTAGCCAGATTAAACATGTTGCAAAAAAGATTCTTTTTCCTTTTTCTCTTAATCTTGTCTGAGATACCCGTCTTGTTGGGACAAGTCCCAGGTTTTTACATGAAGGAAGAAGGACGGAGAAAGGATATCCCTTTTTTGGTTTCTAATAACCTGGTAATTGTTCCTGTATCCATCAATGAAAACCCACCTGTTAATTTTCTATTGGATACTGGAGTTAAAACTAATATTCTTTTCAGTAAAACACTGGGGGATTATATAGGCCTCAACTACACCAGAAAGCTTGACCTCGTCGGTGCAGACGGAAAGACTGTGCTGACTGCTTCTGTTTCACCGACCAACCATCTCGACTTGGGCCCTATTCAGGGCATTTTCCAGACAATATTAGTCCTTGATGAGGATTTTATGGAACTGGAAAGGGTAATTGGAGTCCCTGTATATGGTGTGATAGGTTTTGAGTTTTTTAAATTTAATCCTATTAAGATAGATTATGATGAAGGAATCATATCTTTTTACCGTTCAGATGCTCTCAAAAAGAAGCCATTTGCGTTTAGAAAAATTCCGATAAAGCTTGAAAACAGCAAACCATATATCCAAGCAAAAGTAAAACAGGCTGATGGTGTGGATTTGGATGTCAAACTCCTGATAGATACAGGTGCAAATCATGGACTTTTATTGAACAGGGAGACTTCAGATCAGATCATCTTACCTAAAATACGTCTGGAAAGTGACCTTGGAAGATCTTTGGGAGGTGATTTATACGGTTTTGTGGCAAGAACTCGCAGGTTGAGGTTGAGCAACTTGAAGTTCAATAATGTCATTACCTCATTTCCGGATGAGACCGAATTCAGCTATGTGATCAAAGACAGCGGAAGACAGGGTAGTCTTGGTTCTGAATTATTAGGAAGGATGAATATTATATTTGATTATAGCAGAGAAAAAATTTATGTCAAAAAGGGATTAACTTATCATGAACCTTTTGAATATGACATGAGCGGTATTTCAATCCGTGTTATTCCATCTGATGATAAAAGGTTCTATATTTCCCAGGTAAGAGAAGGTTCACCGGCTTATAATGCCGGCGCCCAAGCCAATGATGAGTTCATAAGTATCAATACTATACCTTTAGATTTTTGGGAACTTTCGGATCTGATCAAGATTTTCAGATCTGAAGAAGGACGGGAAATCAAGCTTGTTTTGAAGCGGTATATTGATGAAGATCCTGAAAATTTTGAGTTAAACGAAGTAAAATTCAAACTTAAAAGACAGATTTAGCCTTATTTTGGTAGCTTTAAATTGTAGACATGAATTATAAACATTAAGATTTATGCCAAGTTTGTATATTTGGAAAAGGTATTAGCAAACAAAATTAAGCGCTTGACTAGCTGCAATTTATTTATTTCTTTTTATTTAAATGATGTCTGAAAGCCCAAAAGATTCATTAAAAAACATATTGTTTACTTACAAGAAGTATGAAGACGAAAAATACGAACTGCTTTATATTTCTTCAGAGGTAAGAACAATATTGGAAAAAGGCGAAAAGTTTTATGAGGAAGCATTTTTTCAAAAAATTTTCCCAACTATTCCAAAGCCATTTTTCGAATACCTATTCCAGATCCTTGGAAATGGGGACAAATTAACCTGTCCTTTGGTCTGGAAGAAAAAATATTTCAGGTTTGTCCAACTTGAAGGATATGTCATTTCACAGGAAGACCGCTCCTATTTGGTCAATGTCCTTATTTCTCCAACTTCACCTGATGAGAATATCAAATTTTCCTGGTTGATGAACGTTTCACAAGACAAAGTATTTTTAGGATTAGAAGGGGGTAATAGTCTTAAGACCATTCGAGATTGGAAGAATTATTTTATTTCCAAATTTGATTTTCTGGATAAAGAAGATTTTTCGGAATTCATAAATAGAGAAAAATCTGAAGTCCTTATTATTTTCCCTGAGCATCTATATTTGACCAAAAAGCTACTTTCTAAAAATTTTGTTTTGGTTCAATTGGTATATGGGTCATCAAGGGAATATAATTCCCAAAAGAAAAAGAACCTGATTTACTATGAATATGATATCGAGGAAGACATTTTTATATTTTCCGGGGGATTTAAAAAAATACTGGGTTATCCTTCTCATTTCTTTTCAGGATTCAAGGGAAAAGACTGGATCAATTTGATCCATCCTGAAGAACGACATTACTTTGGTTCCGGATTTGAGCATTATTCCAAATTGGCCTATAGGGTTTTGCATAACGAGGGCAATTACATTTATGTGCAGGATGAAAACAAAAAATTTGCAGAAGAACCCAGTGACAAAAAATTGGTACTTGGTATCATAACCGATATTACAGCCCTCAAAGAAATTGAAAAAGATCTTTTGGATCACAAAACCGTTCTCGATGAACTAACAGGTGTCGTACCCGGAATGGTCTATTTAATGAAAGCTTTTGTTGATGGAAGTAGAAAATTTATTTTTGTAAGTGAAGGCTGTTACAATTTACTGGAACTTGAAGCTTCAGAGATAATGGAAGACAACAATTTCTTCCAAAAATTGATCCATCCAGATGATTTGGAAAATGTAATTGCAGCAGATGAGATGGCTATTAATAATGATCAAAAGTTTGAGTCCTATTTCCGAATTATAACCTCTTCCGGCAACATCAAATGGATTTATGGTGCTTCAAATAGGCTGAAAAAATATCAAAACGATTCCATCTGGGCGGGCTTTTTTGTTGACTTTACCTATACCAAACAGAAGGAAACTGAATCCTACCTAAATCTGGCCAAGTACAAAACACTCTTTGAGGAAAATCCCTTACCCATTTTTCAATATGATAAAAACGGGTTTATTCAAGATGTGAACAATGGGTTTCTTGAAAAAATAGAAGTCAGGGACAGAGACGCAATAATAGGCAAAAATATTTTTGAACTTATAAAAGACCACCCCATAAGCGAAGCCTACAAGGATAGTATTGAGAAAGGATATGGCTATTATGAAGGGCCATACTTAAGTTTCTTCAACCATAAACTTTTTCATCTTAGAGTAAATGCAAAGTCCGTAGATGACGGAAGAATTTTTCAGGCAATTTTGGAAGATATAAGTGAAGAGCAATATGTTTCCAACATTCTTTCGAGTCTTACAGAAAGAACATCAAAATACAGTGGTCAGGCTTTTTTCGATGAACTCACAGCTTATCTATCAGAAAAACTACAAATGTCCTGTTGTTTTATCGCAGAAATCACCGATAAAAACATTACTGCTAATGTCCTTTCATTTTTCAAACATGGAGTAAAGCAGGAAAATTTCAGTTACAACCTTGTGAATACACCTTGTGAACACTGCCTGAATATCAATTCACCATATATTATCCAAAGTGGAGCTTCCCAAAAATTTCCAAATGATAAAGGTTTGGTAGAAATGAAAATTTCTACCTATTTGGGTGTACCCATCTCTGATATGGAAAATAATCGTTTGGGAATTCTGGTTTTGATGGACGAGAATCCACAGCCGTACAGTGCAGGATTATCGGGATTGTTGAGCGTACTTTCAGACAGAATAGGAGCTGAACTCAGCAGGATGTATTTTGAAAATAGGCTTATATCTTCAGAGTTACTTTTTCGAAGTATTGCAGAAAACTTCCCAAAAGGGATTATCGCTGTATTGGACAAAGACCTTAATTACGTCTATACTGATGGTAAAGGCTATCAAACTCTTGGTATTGACCCTAATAATCTGATCGGTACTTCCTATCTGCTTACTCACGAAGCAAAAGAGGCCAATTCCATAAAGGGCTATTTTGAAAAGGTTCTTAAAGGGGAGTCAGTTGTATTTGAGGTAATCAAAGACAAACAATACTTTCTGAAGAATGTGGTTCCTTTAATCAACAATTTAGGTAAGATTGATCGAATTCTCTTGGTTTCTCAAAATATCACAGAAATTAAAACCGCTGAATCAGAGAGAGAACAATTGATCCGGGACCTGAAATCTCAAAATGAAGAGCTACAGCGTTTTGCTTATATCATTTCCCACAATCTCCGGGCACCGATTGTGAATATTTCTTCTCTCTTGGACCTATATAATATTGCTGATCCTTCAGACTTTGAAAACAAAGAAGTCATAGATAATCTGAAAATCTCAACAGATATCCTGCATAGCACCTTGGAAGACTTGATCGAGGTGGTTTCCATCAAGAAAAATAAACTTCCAAAAATAGAACAGGTAAGCTTTAAGAAATTAATAAGGAACATTGAAAAAAGCCTTTCCAAACAATTCAAAGAATCCAGTACAAAAATCCAAAGTGATTTTTCTGCCGCTCCGGACATCAATTACATATATTCCCACCTAGAAAATTTTCTGATTAACCTGACTACCAATGCCATCAAATACAGGCATCCAGAAAGAAATCCTATCATTCAAATCAAAACTTATCCCAAGAAAGATTATACAGTCATTGAATTTCGGGACAATGGCATTGGGATTGATCTTGAAAGATACAAGGACCGGCTTTTTGGGTTGTATCAAAGATTTCACTCCCATGTGGACGGCAAAGGTCTTGGCTTATATCTAGTAAGGGAACAAATCCGTGCGCACGATGGCAATCTAGAAGTGGAAAGCATTGTAGGAGAGGGAACAACATTTTATATTTATCTCAATAATTTGAAATCCTATCATCCTGTAGAAAATTAAGAAAAATTCCATTCGGTAACAATCATCTATTTCTATTGTATTGTTTTACCTTTGCGTAAGAATCCATAAATCTTTAAATATGAAAAAAGCATTAATCCCAATACTTATCATCGCTGTAGTAGGTATATTTATCTATACTAAATCAGTTGGAGTGTACAATATGTTTGTACAAAATGAAGAAACCATCAATGGACAATGGGCCGAGGTGGAAACCCAATATCAACGAAGAGCTGACCTGATTCCCAATTTGGTCAATACGGTCAAGGGTTATGCAGATTTTGAACAGGAAACACTAACGGGCGTTATCGAAGCCCGATCCAAAGCAACTTCAATCAATCTGAATGCAGAAAACCTCACTCCTGAAAATATTGCACAATTCCAGCAAGCACAAGATCAATTAAGTGGAGCACTTAGCAGACTTTTGGTAACCGTGGAAAGATATCCGGACCTGAAAGCCAATCAAAACTTTTTGGAACTTCAAGCCCAATTAGAAGGAACAGAAAACCGTATTGCGGTAGCAAGGAGAAATTTTAACCAATCTGTTCAATCTTATAATGCTAGTTTAAGGACATTTCCGAACAATTTATTTGCCGGCTGGTATGGATTCGAAACCAAAGGCTATTTTGAAGCTGCCGCCGGATCCGAAAATGCTCCGACAGTTCAATTTTAACAATTATGGCTGAAAAATTATTTTCTCAGGAAGACAGGGATATCATTATTGCAGCTATACAAGGCGCCGAAAGAGAAACCTCTGGAGAAATTCAGGTGCATATAGAAAACCATTGTCGAGGGGATGTGATGGATCGTGCAGCAGAGGTCTTTGAAACACTTAAAATGCACCAAACAAAGGATAGAAATGCCGTGCTGTTCTATTTGGCCGTACAGGATCATAAGTTTGCAATTCTTGGAGATAGTGGCATCAATCATGTTGTCCCTTCTGATTTTTGGGAAAATATCAAGGAAAGAATGCTTATTGAATTCAAAAAGGGAGAATTTACAGAAGGGCTAAGGATGGGTATTGAAATGTGCGGATTGCAATTAAAAGCCCATTTTCCCTTTGAACAAAAAGGTGATATCAATGAACTCCCCGATGAAATCTCTTTCGGATAAAAATACAATGGTCAATAAATCACAATTACTTCTTACGTTCCTTTTTATACAATTATTGGTACTTCCACTTTTTGGTCAGGGAGATTTTCCAACTCCTCCAAACCCTCCAAAATTGGTGAACGATTTTTCCAATAGTCTTTCTTCAGAAGAAGTTCTGAAATTAGAGGGAAAACTAGTGGCCTATAATGACAGTACTTCTACCCAAGTGACGATCGTCATGATACGGTCATTAGGACCTTATGAAATCAGTGATTATGCATTCCAATTGGGAGAGAAATGGGGTATAGGTCAAAAGAATCTTGATAATGGCATATTGATCCTTGCTGCGATGGATGATAGAAAAGTGTTCATTGCCACAGGATATGGAATGGAAGGCGCAATTCCTGATGTTTTGGCCAAAAGAATTGTTGACCAATTAATAGTTCCCAATTTTAGGATTGAATCCTACTATACGGGCTTGGACAAGGCGACTGATATGATCTTCAAATTGGCTTCCGGCGAATATGAGGCTGAAAAAATGGCTTCTTCCGGTGAACATGGCGGTGCATTGATATTCTTTTTGATCATCATCTTTTTGTTTGTCATCCTACCTCTTATTAGAAACAGAAAGGACAACAACAATCACATGGGTGGCAAGGGGGGCGGAATCGACTTATTTACCACCATCATGCTTGCCAATATGCTCAAAGGTGGTAGTAAAGGTAAATTTGGGGATTTCTCATCTGGTAGAGGAGGGTTTGGAGGCGGAGGTGGATTTGGAGGCTTCGGTGGTGGTTCTTTTGGAGGTGGTGGTGCAGGTGGCAGTTGGTAAAATTTATGCGTACTTCATCAAAAGATTGAGGTACTTCCTATCCAATTTTTCACCATACCAATTTTCATAATTCACATCTTCCCTGCCTGAATTTAGGATTCCAAAGGTTCCTGAAAATTCCCAAATTCCAAAACCTATTCCATTATCATTCAGGATATCAAGCACATCTTCAAACCAAGCCAAGAAAACATCGTGAGGAGTTTTATTGAAAGCTCCACATTCACCACAATGAACTCCCACTCCTTTTCTGAGTAAGTCAACCCATGGCTCGTAATATTTTTCGAGGGTTTGCTTATTATGCATGACACCATTGATTTCCCCAGGCCAAGTTGGAGTAGGGAGGCTGTCCACATCCTTATAAGACCATGGAGCTTTGAAGTGGGAAATCAAATGTGGATGATAGCCACGGCAGCTTTGATGAAGGTCAAGATCAGCCAATTCAGGTACAGCAACTCCACCACCACTGTTACCATCCGCAATGACAAGGCGTTTCTTTTTCACAGATTTAATGGTTTCCACAGCAGCCTTTGCGACCCTATGGTAATCTTGAACAGGTACAGGTCCCCCCGGAGAGTGTTGATCGTTGGGATCTGCTCGCATGAAAGGTTCATTGACTAAGTCAAAGCTCAATTTCTTGGATGATATATTTTTATACCGCTTGGACCACATTTCCCAATGGGCACAAAAAGCATCCAAAGCTTCCTGATCTTTCCATAAATTATACGGTTCTATAAAGCCGGCATTGATACAAAAGCCAGGTGCCCTATGTAAATTTAGACTAACATGTAGGCCGTATTTATGTGCCGTGTCCACCAATTGGTCGATTTCCTGTAATCTCCTTTCATCAAAATTTAACACCTCTTCAGCCAGAATTGGCCTAGACCTATCAAAATCCAGATAAGAAGGATAAGAAATGGGCACTCTTACAAAATCAAAGCCCCAATCAGCCATCCACTGGAAATATTTTTCAGGGTTTTTTCTTCCTTTATCGGGATCAGGATTGAAAAAATCAAGCAGATTGAAGCCTCTCCATTTGGGTAATTTATTTTTAATCTTCGTATCAATTGCAGCTAAACTAGAGGTTGCGCCAAAGCTAACAGCCGCCGCTATAACTCCGGACTTTTTTAAAAAGTCTCTTCTTTCATTAATTTCTATCTTCTTCATGGGGCTGATTGTTATATACTTAAATAGTATAAAATAAAATTAATATAAAACCAGGATTACATCAACGGTAAATTTCATGAATTAACAATTTGACAAAGAAAATTATGTATTTACATTTTACACAAAATATTTGTTTAAGAATTATAATTAGACTTTTCCTGCAGCTATCACTGCTAAATCAACAATTGTGGCCTGATGGTCATAAAGCATATTGGCGCAAGAAACCAAAGTCGCGCCCGTTGTCATCACATCATCAACCAAAAGTATTCGTTTTCCTTTCAATAGGCTTTTTTCCTTAATTCCAAAAACCTGAGCAACATTTTCAATGCGCTCAATTCTGGATTTTTTGGTTTGTGTTTCCGTGAACTGTACCCTCTCCAATGAAGGAATAACCGGAACATTCAAAGATTCGGAAAGGCCATTGGCAAATTGTTCACTTTGGTTATACCCCCTTCTTTTTTGTTTTAAGGGATGCAAAGGTACAGGAGTAATCTGATCCCAATTTTCCTGAAAATTATTCGCAAGCAATATTGAACCATAAATTCTACCCAATTCTACCCCGATCTCAGGTTTGTTTTTATATTTCAATTGATGCAGTAAACTTTGACTGATTCCCTTTTTGGTAAACCTCAAAAAAGACATAACCAGATTGGGTTGTGTCAGACCCATTATTTTGGTAACGAGCTCGTTGTTCTGGGGCCGAAGGTGATAATTGGTAACAGGGAGGTTGGCAATACATATTTTACATAGCTGATTTTCAAAGTCAAACAGACTTCTTTTGCAAAGGCAACAGGTCTTTGGGAAAACCAATGCCAAAAAATCTTCAAAAATTGGGAAACGCATTTCCAAAATGGCTTGTTAGGACTAAATAAGAATATTACTTGTTATATTTGCAGGTTAACTAAAACCTCCATAAAATTTAATGAATTTAATAGAAGAATTCAATACCTACAGGAGCCAAATGAATGAAAAAATCATGGCCGCTGATAACAAGGTCATCAAACGTTTCTTCAATTTGGATACCAACACCTATTCAGAAGGCGCTGTGGATATCAAAACCAAAGAAATGATTGGATTGGCATGCTCCATGGTTTTACGCTGTAATGACTGCATCAAATACCATTTGGGGAAATCCTTTGAAGCTGGATTGAGCAAAGAGGAGATTTTTGAGGTATTTTCCATCGCAACTATTATAGGTGGATCTATTGTGATACCGCATCTACGAAGGGCAGTAGAATATTGGGATTTATTGGAAGAAGAAAAAAATACGGATGTTTAAAAAAGATCTTGACCTTGAAAAACGCTGGGGTAAGCTCCTATTTGGAATCCAAGACCTTGTCGGCAAAAAACCATCAGACTTGAATGGGGTTTTATTTCTTATTGGTGTTCAGGAGTTAGGGCAGGGAAATAAAAACTTTTCCAAGGAACAAAAACAAGACCTTATGCATATAGCAATATGCAAAGTATTGAGTATGGCTGAATTCTATGAATTGGATTATATTGACCAAGAAGGATGGCCACACTGGAAACTAATTAAAAAACTTCCACATTTCGATATTTTGGAACAGGAAAAACTATTGAAAATACAGGTACTTGAATATTTTGAAAAGGAATTTCAAATAGAGATCAAATAAATAGTCTACTCTTATAAATAAGCATCTAAGATCAATGAAAATCGTATCCTATAATGTTAATGGTATTCGAGCAGCACTAAACAAAGGGTTTTTGGATTGGCTGATTGCAACAGATCCAGATATACTTGGATTACAAGAAGTAAAAGCTGAACTAAACCAAATAGACAGTTCAATATTTGGGGACTTAGGATATCACATATATTGGTTGCCCGCAGTAAAAAAAGGATACAGTGGAGTTGCCATTTTGAGTAAAATTAAACCTAATCATGTCGAATATGGCATAGGATTATCCACCTACGATAATGAAGGAAGAATCTTGCGGGCAGACTATGATACCTTTTCATTCGTATCCGCATATTTCCCTTCTGGAACGACCGGTGATATCAGACAAGTGTTTAAATACCAATTCTTGGACGATATATATGGATATTCTCAGGATTTGATTCAAAAATTGCCTAATTTGATTTTGAGTGGAGACTATAATATTTGCCATAAAGCCATAGACATTCATAATCCTATCTCCAATAAAAACTCATCGGGGTTTCTACCAGAAGAACGGGATTGGATGGACAAATTTACCGATTCTGGATTTGAGGATAGCTTTAGATTATTCAATCAGGAACCACACAATTATACATGGTGGAGTTACAGGGCAGGATCTAGGGGCAAAAATTTGGGTTGGAGAATTGACTACCATATGACTACCTTGCCTATGAAAGACCGTATAAAAAGATCTGTCATATTACCTGAAGCCTATCATTCAGATCATTGCCCTATATTAATGGAAATTGATTGAATAATATCATTATTAAACATATTAGCCATAAAAGATTCATGAAATCTATAAAAATTTCAATCCCTTCTCTTATTGAGAATATAAAAATCATAGAAAGCTTCATTGACAATGCAAGAGATAAATTCTCTATCAACGAAGATATTTATGGAAACATCATGATTTCTGTAACCGAATGCGTCACAAACGCTATTGTTCATGGCAATAGTTTGGACGGTTCAAAAAAAGTAAACCTTGAATTGCATCTAGATGACAATCAAGTAAAATTTGTGATCAAAGATGAAGGAATAGGATTTGATTATGAACATTTGGAAGATCCAACAGCTCCAGAAAATCTAGAGAAAGCAGGAGGTAGAGGAATATTTATTATGAAACATTTATCCGACGAAGTAAAATTCGAAGATTTGGGAAGAAAAACCATTTTAACCTTTTACATGTAAATGGCAATTCAATTTTTTGAAGAAGGAATCAAGTTTTCTCTAAAGGAAAAAATCAAACATAAAAGATGGCTTAAAACCATTGCAGAAAATGAAGGCTTTAAAATTTTAGAACTGAATTATATTTTCTGTACTGATGAATACCTCTATCAAATCAATTTGGATTACCTCAATCACAATACTTTCACAGACATTATTACATTTGATAATTCTGAAATAAAAGGTCATATCGAAGGAGACATCTTTATCAGTATAGAAAGAGTTAGAGAAAACGCTGATAAAATAAAGGGTCCAATTGAGTTGGAAATTCTCAGGGTAATGAGTCATGGCTTATTACATCTGATGGGGTATAATGACAAAAACAAAGAAGACAAAAAAATTATGAGCGACATGGAAGACAATTCCATTTTACTCTTTCAAGAATAGATTGTTTCACGTGGAACAGTTAACAAATCATACTTATTAACACAAAAGTTTCACGTGAAACTTTAACAGTTAAATTTATATGTTTCCATTATACGATGTAATTGTAGTAGGCGCAGGTCATGCAGGTTGCGAGGCTGCACATGCTGCTGCTAAGATGGGTTCAAAAGTACTTCTATGTACCATGAACATGAATACAATTGCCCAAATGTCCTGCAACCCGGCAATGGGTGGAGTGGCAAAAGGGCAGATTGTACGGGAAATTGATGCGTTAGGAGGAATGTCCGGAATAATATCTGATAAGTCAATGATACAATTCCGGATGCTAAACAGGTCAAAAGGTCCTGCCATGTGGTCTCCCAGATCACAGAATGACAGAATGAGATTTGCTGAAGAATGGCGAATGGCATTGGAACATACACCCAATGTGGATTTTTGGCAGGAAATGATCAGTGGCTTAATTGTTAAAGACAGTCGGGTTTGTGGCGTAAAAACAGGGATAGGAATTGAAATCCATAGTAAAAGCGTTGTTCTCACTAACGGAACATTCCTAAATGGACTCATACACATTGGAGAAAAACAATTTGGCGGAGGTAGGACAGGAGAAGCAGCAGCCAAAGGTATTACCGAACAGTTGGTTCAATTAGGCTTTGAAGCAGGAAGAATGAAAACAGGAACACCGCCCAGAGTGGATGGAAGATCCTTGGACTACAGCAAGATGGAAATTCAATATGGAGATGAACAGCCTGAAAAATTCTCCTATTCTGACGAAACCTCAACACTTACCAAACAAAGAACCTGTTGGATTACCTATACAAACAAGGAAGTTCATAACACATTGGAAACGGGTTTTGACCGCTCTCCCATGTTTAATGGAAGAATACAGGGGCTTGGACCGAGGTATTGCCCATCAATTGAAGATAAAATAAATAGGTTCGCAGAAAGAGAAAGGCATCAGATATTTGTAGAACCAGAAGGTTGGAATACTGTAGAAATATACGTAAACGGCTTCTCAACCTCTCTTCCTGAAGATGTCCAATATGCAGCACTCCGAAAAATAGCGGGTTTTGAAAATGCAAAAATGTTCAGGCCTGGTTATGCTATTGAGTATGATTTCTTTCCACCCACCCAATTGAAATTATCTTTGGAAACACAGCTTATAGAAAATCTTTTTTTTGCAGGACAAATCAATGGAACAACAGGATATGAGGAGGCTGCATCACAAGGGCTAATAGCAGGTATCAATGCCTCAAGAAAGGTAGAGGAGAAAGAGCCATTTTTGCTGAAAAGGTCAGACGCATACATTGGAGTACTTATCGATGATCTGATAAATAAAGGTACTGAAGAGCCATATCGAATGTTTACATCTCGAGCAGAGTTCAGGCTATTGCTAAGACAGGACAATGCCGATCTAAGGTTGACACAAATGGGTCATCAAATTGGTCTGGCAGATGACAATAGACTTGAAAAAATGTTGGATAAGAAATCAGATACAGCCAAACTGATCAATGACCTTAAACAGAAAAAACTATCCCCAGATATCATCAATGATGGTTTGGAAGGCTATGATACGGCAATAATAAAAGAAAAAGTATCAATTGAAAAACTTCTAAAAAGACCACAATTGGGACTTAACGAAATTATGGAGTTAGATCAAGATCTGAAAAAGTACCTTTCAAAATATAAAAAAGAAGTGTTGGAACAAGCAGAAATTCAGATCAAATATGAAAGTTATATTGAAAAAGAACAGCAGATGGTGGAAAAACTAAACAACATGGAAAATTATAAAATACCATTAAGTTTTGACTACTTATCAATTCCATCACTTTCAGCAGAAGGGAAACAGAAACTCCACAAAGTAAAACCAGAAACACTTGGACAAGCATCCAGGATTAGCGGTGTGTCCCCCGCAGATCTTTCTATTTTAACCGTTTATTTAGGAAGGTAATGTCTTATGAAAGGTTGACCAAATGCCCACTCTGCAAAAGTGGGCTTTTTCTTAATCACACCCAAGTTAAAGACCATGCCATCACAGGCGAGGTTTTTTTATTATGCCAGTGCATTAGCTGCAAATTGGTATTTACTAACCCTAGACCAACCTTAGAAGAGATAAGCAAATATTACGAATCAGAAGATTACATATCACATCAAAACAAAACAAATAATTTTACCAATTTCCTTTACAAACTTGTAAGAAAAATCACAATAAGAAATAAAGTATCTCTCATCAATCAGCTAAACCCAACAAGAGGAAAATTGTTAGATATAGGTTGCGGAACAGGATATTTCCTAAAAGAAGCATCTAAGCAAAAATGGAAGGTAACGGGAATAGAACCTAATCCTGTAGCACGAGAATTAAGCATTAAAAAAAGTATTAAAGTTTTTGAATCAATAGAAGAAATTAGAAAAGATAAAAAATTTGATATAATCACCCTTTTTCACGTTCTAGAACATATTCATGATTTAAGAAAAACGGGCAAAAAGATTGTCAACCACCTTAGGCATTACGGTATATTAATCATTGCTGTACCCAATCAGAAGTCATTGGATGCAGATTATTACAAATGCAATTGGGCAGGCTATGATATTCCAAGACACCTATACCATTTTGACATAAACAGCATGGAAAGGTTCGCAGAAGAAATGGACATGAAAATAGTGCAGACAGAACCCATGAAATTCGACAGTTATTACGTATCTCTTTTGAGTGAAAAATACAATAACCCTAAAAAAAATTCGATAAGTCATATTATCAATGGGTTCAAAAGAGGTTACCTCTCTAACAAATGGGCAAAAAGAAATGAAAATAATTACTCTAGTTTATTATTTGTTTTAAAGAAAAAATGAAATATTTTAAATATTTATTTAATATATATATTATTTTATTACTAGTATCCTGTGCAAAACAAAGCACACCTATGGGAGGTCCTAAAGACGAAAATCCACCAATATTACTATCAATTAATCCCAATAATGAATCGATAAATATCAAACCAAGAACAATAGAATTGGAATTTGATGAATATATAAAAGTAGAAAACCCAAATAAGCAAATCATCATTACTCCCCGGATCAAAAAAGAAGAAATGGAAGTAACTGCAATAAAAAATAGGGTAATAATTAAACTCAATCAGGAATTAGAAGACAGCACTACATACGTCTTCAATTTTCAAAAGACGATAAAAGACATTACTGAAAACAACGTCCCGGAGAACCTGAAACTTGTCTTCTCTACTGGACCCACAATTGACAGTCTTACATTTTCTGGAAATGTATCATATATACTTCCACAAAGAGAGAAATTGATGAAAGACGTACTTGTAGGACTTTATACAGTTGGAGACACTACAGATATTTTAAGTGCCCCTCCTTACTATATAGGTCAAGCGGACTCTGTCGGTAACTTCAACATCACCAATATTAAAGCAGGGGAATTTTTGGCCTATGCCTGGCACGATTCGAACAATTCCCTTAAAGCCGAGGATAAATTGGAAGAATATGGCTTTTTGGGTGATACAGTATCAATTACAACAGATATAAAAGGTGCTCAATTCTACATATCTAAATCAGACATATCGGAATTCAAAATCAACCGAGGAGCAGCAGTTGGAAGTAATTTCGACGTAGTATTAAGTAAATTCCCCGTAGATATAAATATTGAACATGAAGAATTTAACAAAAAGCTATTTTACAGAAAGAACGAAAAAATATTACGTTTCTATCACACTGAAATGCTTAACGATAGTACAGCAATACAACTGAATTTATTGGACTCCGTCGGATTCAAAATAGACACTTTAATTTATGCGAAGTTTGAAGAAAGTGATAGATCCAAAGAAAAATTAGAACCTACAATTCAAGGTATAAAAACTTTCACAAAAGAACTTTCATTAGATATTAAGTTTAATAAACCATTAAAAGAAATCATCTACGACTCTCTATTTATAAAATTTGATACGGCTTCTTTGATCCAAATCAAAAGGGATTATACATTTTTTAAAGATAGTCTTGACCGTACTTTATTAACAATCGCCTTACAATTACCTGACTCTGTTACCAACGAAACATTCAATTTTTATGCTTCTGATTCCACTTTCAAAGACATTGAAGGAATTTTTAATGAAAATAAATTGGAAGCTGCATATAAAAAACTAAAAGCAGAAGCATTAGCAGAAGAAGTTAAAGTTAAGGTAAACATAACAGAATTACCGATAATCCTTCAAATACAAAACAAAAAAAATGAGATCATAGCAGAAAAATACCTCACAGATACAAATGAAGCTATATTCAGAGACATAGAACCCGGAGTATATTATATAAGAGCAATAATTGACAGGAACAAAAACAAACGATGGGATACTTCAAATTTGCTTCAAAACATTCAGGCGGAACCAATATATTACCTTGAAAACCCAAATGACGACAACTCAAGGGATACAACCGTAAGGGCCGGATGGGTCCTCGAAGTAACAATTGAACCTACCAAACCTGTCGGAATCCAAAAAAAATCACAAGAAATAGAGCCAATTGAAGAAATAATTGAAGAAGATAATGTCGATAATTAGGCAAAATAATGTGGAAAGTGCCATATAACTTGGGTACAAACATACACTTATACTATCACTAAAAATGCTTTAATACCAATCAACCATATTAAGAAAATAAGTCTCTACTCATCCACACTTATAAACATTCCCATTCACACAATCTTATCAGTGATTATCTACAATGAACTAATCCACATAATTTTTTTGCAATAATATAAAGGATATGAAATCAAGAACTTGACGATAAATTCCATGTTAAGAAA
>NZ_JBGSXS010000121.1:0-4638 GCF_041751335.1 Aquiflexum sp. | reverse complement strand
ATTGTTCAATTTGGGAAAAAGAAAATTTTAACTGGCATTATAGGCAAGGTCCACCAAAAACCTCCCGTGGCCTATGAAGCCAAACCGATATTGGATATTCTCGACAATCATGCCACTGTCAATCCACTTCAGATCAGATTTTGGGCATGGATGGCGGAATACTATTGTTGCCATATAGGGGAAGTTATGAACGCAGCCCTTCCCTCAGGACTCAAACTCAGCAGTGAAAGCAAGATTCAGATCAATCCCACTTATGATTCCGATACTTCCCCCTATCCATTGGACGATAGGGAAGAAATACTCCTTCAGGCTTTGGCAAATAGGGAAGAGATGAGTTATGAAGATTGTGAAACGGTATTGGGTATAAAGTCCATTCATGGCATCATCAAAAGCCTCGTCATCAAGGAAGCTATATTGGTTTTTGAACAAGTCAAAGAAAAATACAGTCCAAAGGTGGAGTCCCGCATCCGATTGGTAAAGGAATATGTGCAGGACAAAAGTCTTCTTGAAACACTTTTCAATGAAATAGCCTCCAAACCCAAGCAAGAGGAAATCCTCCTAAAATATCTTCAGGAAGTTCCGGTTTATAAAAAACCTGAGCTCAACCAAAAAGGACTTGACAAAAAAGTTTTTACAGATGCAGGGCTTTCGGTTTCCTCACTAAAAACCCTGATCAAAAACGGGATTTTGGAGGAATATAAAATCATCATCAGCCGCTTTGAGGAGATGGAAGGTAGTCGGGAGGAAATTGTTCTTTCCCCTCAACAGCATACCGCACAACATGAGATCAAAACCCAATTTGAGGAAAAGAATACTGTACTCCTTCACGGGATCACCGGAAGTGGCAAGACGGAATTGTATGTCACTTTGATCAAAGAAGCATTAGAAGGTGGTTCACAGGTATTGTTGCTCTTGCCGGAAATAGCCCTGACAACCCATATGGTGGGCAGGTTAAGACAGGTATTCGGCAGCAAGATGGGGGTGTATCATTCCAAATATTCCGACAATGAAAGGGTGGAAGTCTGGAACGGGGTATTAAGTGGAAAGCTTTCTTTTGTAATCGGGGTCCGGTCTTCTATTTTTCTTCCTTTCGACAGTTTGGGATTGGTGATTGTGGATGAGGAACATGAATCTTCCTACAAGCAATATGACCCCGCGCCCCGTTTTCAGGCAAGGGATGCGGCCATCATGCTTTCATGGATCCATCAGGCAAAAACACTGTTGGGTTCTGCCACTCCATCTTTTGAATCCTACTACAACGCGCGGATGAAAAAGTACGGCTATGTGGCCTTGGACATCAGATATGGGGAAGCGCAATTACCGGAATACCAATTGGCAGATATGCTGGTGGACAAAAAGAAAAACCTGCTCAAACTGGAATTCACCAGGTTGTTGAGGGAAAAAATACAGGAAGCGCTGAAAAATCAGGAACAGGTATTGATCTTTCAGAACCGTCGGGGATATGCACCCTACATTTCCTGTGAGGACTGTGGCTGGATCCCGGAATGTGAGCATTGTGATGTCAGTTTGACCTACCATCAGTTTGGGGAAGAAATGCGATGTCATTATTGTGGATTTAAGGAAAAAGTGCCCCATGCCTGCCCCGCCTGTGGCAGCAACAAGCTGAGTGCGGTCGGGTTGGGAACCGAACGGATAGAGGAAAGTCTTTCTCTGTTGTTTCCCGAGGCCAGGATTGCAAGGATGGATTTGGATACCACCCGGAGTAAATATGGCTATCAAAGGCTTTTGGAGGAATTTGGTGGCGGCAATGTGGATATTCTGGTTGGAACCCAAATGATTACCAAAGGACTGGACTTTGACAGGGTGACAGTCGTGGGGATTATGGATGCAGACAGGATATTGTATTTCCCGGATTTTAGGGCAGGGGAGCGGGCTTTCCAACAGATTACCCAAGTGGCCGGAAGGGCCGGAAGAAGAGACAAAAGAGGTACGGTCATCATTCAGACCCGTAAACCTGAACAGGCAATCTTCGGTCAGATCATGTCGGGGGATTACAAAAACTTTTATGTACAGGAAATGGGAGAGAGGCAACGCTTTTTCTATCCACCTTTTGTCAAAATCATCAAAATCACTACCCGCCACAAGGACTTCAAAACCGCCGAAAGGGCAGCACGAAGTCTACATAACCTGATGGCTGAAATCCAGGTTAAAAAAATCCTTTTGGGTCCGGAGAAAGGCCTGGTCGGCAAAATCAAAAACCAATACATCTTCGAGTCCATCGCCAAACTCGACAAAGCCGGAAATGCCCAGGCCCATTTCAAACTGGAGTTGCAGCACCTGATGGAAGAACTGCAGACCCATAAGGAGTTTAGGGGAGTGAGGTTTGTGGTGGATGTGGATCCTTATTGAGGTTTTAAATAAAATGATATGAAGCTTGCTTTGTCTATTTTCAAAAAACGAAATTAGCCAGTAGCCAACTAGCCAAATTAATAATCCAAGATAGTCATCAACTGACCAAATGATTGATTCAACAAAGCAAAGTGAATCGATAAACGAATTTACCTTCTGAAATGAAAACATTTGCCGACAGAATCATAGCTTATAATTCATCCCTTGAATTCAATGGAAAATTACCGGAGGGCATCCGAATCATGAATCCATTTCAGGAGGATAAAAATGTGATTCCAATTTCATCCTCATTTTATAAAAAGTATTACAACGACAATCATAAAAGGCACTTGATATTGGGGATAAATCCAGGCAGATTTGGTGCAGGCCTGACAGGTATTCCTTTTACAGACCCCAAAAGATTAATTGCGAATTGTGGGATTGAATTCAATGGTCATTTAGCACACGAGCCTTCTTCGGTGTTCGTTTATGAGGTAATTAATGCTTTTGGAGGTGAAGAAGCATTTTACAATAGATTTTATATCAACTCAATGAGTCCCTTGGGATTTACTTCATTGGGGAAGAATGGCAAAGAAGTCAATTACAATTATTATGACAGTAAGGAGTTAACCCGATCGGTTTTTGATTTTATCATAGCCAACATCCAAAAGCAAATTGGATTAGGGATATATACTGACATTTGCTATTGTTTTGGGACAGGGAAAAACGAAGAGTTTTTACTCGAAATAAACAACCAATTCGGTTTCTTTAAGAAAATCATTGCCTTGGAACATCCCCGCTATGTCATGCAATATAAATCCAAATCAAAAGAGGAATATATCGAAAAATATTTAAGCGCATTCAATCAGGCAACATGAACCTACTACCTATTGAAGTTGAAGAATCACTGAACGAAAGATTCAGAGGAATTCCTGAATGTACAGAGGTGCTGGACATATTTGTGGAATTTTACAAGAAATCAGGATTTTCAAAACCCTGGATAGCCTATTTTGTAGCCGATTCCAACAATGAAATTGTAGGTGGCGGGGGATTCAAGGGCAAACCGAAAGACAATTCAGTGGAGTTATCTTATGGTACTTTTATAAACCATGAAGGAAAAGGCATTGGTACAGAAATCTGCAGGCAGTTGGTACAATTATCCCTTCAAACTGATCCTTCTGTAAAAATAAGGGCAAGGACTCTACTCGATAATGTCTCTTCTATTGGCGTGCTGAAACGAAATGGTTTTGTCTGTTTGGGGACAGTTCAGGATGAAGATGATGGGGAGGTGTTGGAGTGGGAATATCAAGGTGATAAGGTTTAGCTATTGCAAGGTGAAATTAGAATTTGTTTAATCCATGTTCAAAATATAGATCCAAAATTATTCTGGATTTTTTTTGGGCAGTCATATTGGCCAAAAATCAAAAAATATTTTTTCAAACTATGATTGAAATTATGTTTTTTTTTCCCACATTTCATGCGAAATTTTATCACCCTATGAAAAAGATTTTTACCCTCTTTTTGATGTCAATATTGGCGCATTATGGTCAGTGCCAAAACGTCAAATCCCATACAGTTGAAATACCAAATTATGGGATCTATATTCCGAATCAGACATTTAACATCACCTCGGTTTTGGACAATAGAATCCAGAAGGAAACCATTGGTACAGCCCAAAAAGGCATGTCCAATAAGCAGGTAGATGCAGTCTTTCCTAAGCCTGTAGAAGATTATCTGTTGGGTTATTTTCAAAATAACTTACCTACCTATACTGATGTTATTGAAGTTGTATTGAAGGTTGATAGACTCAGCGTTTCTGAAAGAAGTATGGCCACCAAGGAACTTGGTTTTGCAGATTTGGCCATAGAAGTATTGGTAGAAGAAAACGGGGAGATGTTTTCATTGGGGAAATTTGAAGCAAATATTGAGGAGTCCGGACTTGACGTGACTTCAGGTCATGGGGAGCGGCTTTATCAGGTATTGATGAACTGCCTGCACCAGTTTTCCTCTTCAGAAAAACAGATGTTGGCTTTTGTTCCTGATGAAGATAAAACCGGGATCTTAGACTACAAACCTTTACTGAGAAAGGGTATCTTCAAGTCTTATAGTGAATGGATAAACTTGGATTCCGGAAAAGAATCCCTATCAGGCTTTACAATAAAAGGCATGGGAGAAGGAGGGAAGTTTCCAAGGTACCAGGCTATGGATGAAAAAAGCAATAAACGTATCAAAGGAATTTTTGCTTTTACAGATGGTGAATCCTTTTACCTGAACGCTTCACAATATACT
>NZ_JBGSXS010000120.1:0-4759 GCF_041751335.1 Aquiflexum sp. | reverse complement strand
AGGTAGAGGAATTCTTCGCCTGACCTGTACATTCCAAAACAATAACTTGCCTAAGGGCTCTTATAAAACCGGAAAATATTCCGGTGGGGTAAATGGAAAACCCTGAAAATCAAAGTGTGGTAGTATTGAACTACTGCACTTTTTTATTGGTGCTCTCTTCACTTTTCTCAATATATTCCATTACCTTACTGACAGGTATTCCATGAAAATCAGCATATTCATCCAATGTGATCATTTGATGCTCAGATTTGTTAAGGTATTCTTTTATCCTTGCTATCAACCGATAACCATACCTCCTGCTCCTACCAGTGATTCTCATGATATCCTGAGCATATATAACGCTCCTTGATACTTTTGGCATAGCCCGGTAAACTTAAATTACAAGAAACCTGAACTTTTCATTCTGGAATTCCCGGGAACAGCATAGGTCAATAAATTTACCTCTTTCCCACAAAAATTGATTTTTCATAGCGCAAACTTTTGGGTTAATAATAAACTTTTACTGGTAATTAAAACCTAAATACAGAGTTAATTTAAAGTTTTTATTTGTATTATCCAAATAAAGAATTAATTCAGTCACTAAGGTTAATTTTCAACCATTCAATTTATTCAGAAATTGAAACCCCCTCCATCTTATGACGAAGGGGGTAATCCCAAAAACATATCTTAAAATCTGTTTTAATCAATGTTTTTAGACCTTGTCCCAGGGATTTTTTTTGAAGATAGCCAATCCCAGATCCTTTGCTGATCTGCTTTTAGCAATACAAAAAGTTCCCTAAGTGACGCCTGCTCTTTCTGCATCTGCCTGAAATCCTGTACTAACAATTGCAGCAAATAAGCAATGATAGATAGGAGGAGTGAAACCACCCCCCCTATTGCCTCTGGAAATCCTAGTCCATCCATGACATTTCATATTGGGCCAGGTTAAGGGCAGCATCTGGATAGCTCTTTATCTCCAGCAATATTTGCTCTTCACTTTCAAGGGCATTACAGACTATCTCTTTGAATTTTTCAAAGGCAGTTTTGGCATAAGAACCCCTGCCTTCACCTATCAAAGAAACCACCGGCACTATCACTGGCAACTTGCACATTTTGTCCTTTTGTGGGAGAATGGGAATATTCCCCCATCCTTGTGCATCCAGCAAAAGAATGTGCCAACCCCATTCCTCTGAAAATTCTTTCCTGAGGGTATAGGTGCCTTCCGGAATACAGGAACCTGAGTTGTTACGCTTCCAGGACAATTCTATCGTATGGCATATCTTATAGCCTTCAATAGTAATCGTGCCGTTTGTACCACCAGGCCAATACTCCCTCTCCAAATGAAACTTCATCTTACGGCTCGATTAAGATGATCTTGGCAGAATTATGGGCCCTGTTGTTCAGGTCATAATACTTACTGTTCACCATCTGGAGAAACTCAATTCCCAAACCGTAAAACTGTACCGGTCCAAATCCCGTTGCCTTCGGTACAGTCAGGACAATCCCACTTAAGGTATCAGTATTGATCGGAAATTCTGCCGAAGCCACATAGCTCGAACCATAAGTGACTTGTTCAAAATCAACTCCCGCAGCCACCACAAACAACCGGAAGTGTGTAGCCCCTTTGGGATGCAATACATGTTTTGTAGGTATAAACGGCTGGAATACCAACTCCACATCTGAACCACCGCTTTGGACTTCATACTGTCCATACAAAGTGGACTCCATCATAGAGTTGTAGTTAAACTGAAAATCAGCCAACAAACTGAAATCCCCATTTTGAACGAGGCGTTCGCCCCTGTCATTCACCAAATCTGACCTCAATACCTTCAGCACTTTGCTGTACAGCCTGTTATGGATCCTTGCGTCCCTCACCCTCAAGGTGATTTCACCGAAAACATCCTTCAACAGTTTGGAGGAGGTAGCAGCCTGACTGAATTCAGCCAGGTTTTCCCTGGTCCGCCTGAATTTCTCATCATTGAGAATCCTTTCTTTGGATACTCCACCTTTTTGCCGGGCGTGGAAGCCATTTCTCCCTTTATAGAAGGTCACATCACCGATGGTGCCTTCCAACTTTATAAAACTTGATTGATTTGCCATATTCATTATTGTTTAAAATTGAACATGCCCAAATTTGAACTTCAAAAAGATAAATTAAAAAGTGAATGTCACTATTGGCACACATGGCACTCTTGGCGCTTTTGGCTATGCCCAAACACCTGATTCTTAACAGTTAAACCCTACAAAACCCAATAACCACACCACCACTCCTCCCCATATGACTCATCCACCCACTGCCAACTGACCCACTGTAACCTGATTACTCAGACTGCCTACTGCCAACTGAACACTAAAAACTGCCATTCTATATCGTCCGTGCCGATGGCACTTTAAGGTCACTATCTTCCTTATGATCCCGGCAATAAATTACCGGGCTATAATTTCGGTCATACCTACGGCATTTTGCCAATCAATTCTCCGCCAGTGTGAGTGTCTCCACTCACATCCAACCCAAAGGGTGAATTTCGGTCAAACCTGCGGCATTTTGACCTATCAATTCTAACCATAATCCCATACTGCGACTTGAAAACTGCCTACTGATCACTGCCTACTGCAAACTGAACACTGTCCACTGAATACTGAACACTGCCAACTCTGTAGACTCAACTGCCCACTGAACACTTCTCACTGATCACTGCCTACTGCCTACTAACCCCTCCCCTACACCAAAGCTACATTAAAGCTACATATACAGGGACTTTACCTACATTTTAGATACTCAAATGAGGAACCCAAAACCCAACCGACACCTCTATTTTCATCATACCTAAGCCTTAACTCTATCCCCTGATTTTTTCTCACCTTTCCCCTGACCCCATTTACCTGATCAATTCCGGTATTGACGACTTTTTTTATGATATGCTTTTTTGAATTTCAAAATTGACTCCATGAATAAGCAAGCAGCAAGCAAAACTCCATTCATTGGAATCAAAACACATAACCTCTTAACTGAAATCTGCAGTTGGGTATTGGCTTTGGTTTTTGCTTACACGGCATCCAGCAAATGGATTGATTGGTACGGAACTCAGTCAGCATTTTACAATCAGATATTTCCCAACTGGACAGCTGAAATCTTAATGTTTTCTATTCCCCCTTTGGAATTGTTTTTGGCGATAAGTCTGCTTATTCCCAGTACCAGGAAGGTTGCATTTGCTGCCAGCCTGGTACTTATGGTCATTTTCACAATCTATGTCGGCTTGATAATGACCGGAATATTCGGACGGATACCATGTAGCTGTGGGGGTATTATCAGCGCCTTGGGCTGGGAAGAACATTTACTCATGAACATATTATTAGTGGTCATTGCCACAATCGGATTTTTATCCATTAGAAAAATACATCCCGCCAGATCAGATACGGAGTAACTGCCTGGCATCAGTGGGGGTACAAGCTGACCGTTCCTCCCAAAAGGTTTGAGACTAAAAGTGGTCAGGAAAATAAAATATAAATTTACAAAATCATGAAAACAAAGATTTTGAATTTCTTGAGATTAGGGATATTTGCATTTGCCATTATGGCAGCTTATGCATTTACCCAGCCTATTGATCCCAATCAACCGAAGTATGGATTTGATGGCAATCAGTGGCACAATGTGACTGGACAAATGCCCGGTCAGGGGGTTTACAGCTGTGACCTACCTTTAACTGACATTTGTACCAGAACAGGAGAAGGGGAAGGATTCGATCAAGTAGAACCGGGAGTGTTTATCAAAAACTAGCTAAGTTTGGCCGGGACTTTGTTCCCGGTTTTTTTTTGAATTATCTCAATCTGAGAATACCTAATCCTTTTCAATCCCCTCTTTCTTCTCCAACAAAATCTTTACGTCTATTAATTATTCCTTTCAAATCATTCAGTTTCTCTATCCTATATTTTTTGGATTCTTGGACTTCAAATTTTAGAATCTGAAAATTAAAGTATTCCAAAAACTCAAGCTTGCAACGCTTTAGTAACTCAGGTATAAAATGAACAGCTTCATCAACATTCTCTACTTTGTCTCTCAGTGGAATGCCAGGATAATTGATATAGAAATCCAAAAAAACCTGTGAAGCGACCTCATAATGTGCTTCTGGCAAATACTGCACACCAAATTTTTTTAAATCTAAAATCATGGTCTTCATTATATCGGGCGTTTCCAAAAGATCTTCTACTTCTTGATCTGTAAAATAACTTTCCAGCATCTTACCCAAAATATTCTCAGATAAATATCCTAATCCCCCAACCGATCTCACCAACTCAGTACCTATCACTAATTCATCCTCGGTACAACTTATAAGTATATCTTCTACTTTACAGATCAGCCTTTTTATAATTCGTTCAGGTAATAAATCCCAGATAATTTGAAAACAAAACTCAATGGACTCACATTGCCCAAGCGTATTGTCCTCATCCAATCTCCCAATAAATAAATTCCCGGCAACCTGCTCCAATTCTTCCTCATTTAGCCTTGCCAATTTTGGATTTATGATTGGCTGAAGGTCCTCAACCTCGGAATTTAAAATCAAAAAGTAGAACCTTTCTCCAATATCCCAACTTTCCAACCTCGGACTGTCAAAAAATCTAATAGCCGATTCCAAAACCTCATTTAATTCCTTCCTTTGCTGATACGTCAGATTCCTTTTGATTTGTCTTTTCAGCAATTCCATCTGATTTTGCGTTGACCTGAGTTCCATTTCCTGTGATGGGAATAGGGCTTCCATATTGGCGGCAATGTCAATCAGTT
>NZ_JBGSXS010000119.1:0-8079 GCF_041751335.1 Aquiflexum sp. | reverse complement strand
ATCTTTTTCCGGGGAACCTTTGGACAAGTTTTGGTGAGCTATTAGACCCTGATGAAGCCATTGCCAGGCAATGGTCAGGATACTGAGATATTCCAAATATAAAGTTGCATCTGCAAGGAATTCTTCGGGATTTTTTCCTGCTTTGGCAATTAGATGACCGCTTATTTTTTGTACTCTTTGCAGGTATTTTTCAAGCTTTTCGGCAAAGGGGATTAAGGTGCTTTCTTCTTTGGCCTTTGCAATATTGAGCATTATTTTTTCAACAAAAATCTTTACCGCTTTGCCATCTTGCATCAAGACTTTTCTGCCCAATAAATCCAAGCCATGAATCCCTGTGGTTCCTTCATGTATGGGATGGATGCGGGCTTCACGGTAGTATTGCTCCACAGGAAAATCAGTAGTATATCCCGCACCTCCCAAAACCTGAACGGCAGCCGAAGTGGTCAGGCAACACATTTCAGAAGGATAGGATTTGGCTATCGGAGTCAGCAGGTCAAGCAGGAGGACAGCCTCTTCTTTTTCATGACCTTCAGCCACATGGACGAAATCTCCCAATTTGGCACAATAGAGCAATAGAGAAAGGGAACCTTCTACAATGGATTTTTGAAAGAGCAACATGCGCTTGACATCGGCATGCTCGATAATAGGGATTTGGGGCTGATTGGGATCCTTTTCCCCGATTTTTCGTCCCTGCGGTCTTTCCTTGGCATAAGCAAGGGAGGCGTAATAGGCAGCGGTGCCAATGGCCGCAGCATTCATGCCCACACCTACCCGGGCCTCATTCATCATTTGAAACATATAGGCCAAACCTTTATTGGGTTCACCTACCAAAAATCCTTCACAAGCATCATTTGAACCGATCATCAGGTGGGCAATGGGTGAGCCTTTGTAACCCATCTTATGGTAAAGTCCTTCTGTCAACACATCATTGGAGTCTCCGGTATCGGTTCTTTTCTGCGGAACTACAAACATGGAAATGCCCTTGACTGCGGCGGGTGCGCCTTTGATTCGGGCAAGCATCAGGTGAATCACATTTTCACAGGCATCATGGTCTCCACAGGAGATATAGATTTTCTGTCCTTTGATATTGTAAACGCCCTCGGTGTCTGTTGGTGTGGCTGAGGTAGAAAGGTCAGTCAGGGAAGAACCTGCATCAGGTTCGGTCAGGGCCATGGTCCCTTGCCACTTGCCATTGTACATATTGGGGGTGAACTGGGCCACCAGTTCCTTGCTTCCAAATGTCCGGATCAGATTGGCAGCACCTGAAGTAAGAAAAGGATAAACCGAGGCCGAATAATTGGCAGCCTGCCAGATAAAACCTGCGGCAGCCTGTATGGTGTTGGGCAGTTGTTGTCCACCTTCATCATAAGGGAAACAGGCATTGATCCAACCGTCTTCTCCATATTGGCGGTAAATCTTCTTCATGCCATCATGCACGATAATTTTCCCTTCAACCAATTGAGGTTCCTTTCTATCCATTTCTGTCAACAATGGTCTCAAAGAAGTAACCCCAATCTGATCAGCAGCATCCAAGACCAATTCAAATGTTTCCTGATTATGATCTTTGAAATAGTCAAAGAAGGTCAACGACAAGGCATCAATATTTTCAAAAAGCTGGAAATGGAGGTCGCGTTTGGAGTAAAACATGGTTAGGTTGGATGAAAGTTAAAGTCAAAGTATTTTTTTAATAACCACAAAAGAGACAAAATTCCACAAAGTTTATGAGAGGCTACCTACCTCTTTTGTTACTTTTGTGGTTCAAAATTTATATTTTCAAACCAGACTTCTAATCACCTTACAAGGGTTTCCTGCGGCTAAAACGTCTTCGGGGATGTCTTTGGTGACTACTGAACCTGCTCCGATGATGGACCTTGATCCAATGGTCACTCCGGGACAGATGATCGTAGTGCCTCCGATCCAGACATCATCTCCGATGGTTATTGGTTTGCCAAATTCTACCAAGCTTCCTCTTACTTTGAAATCGGTGGGATGGGTAGCCGCATAGAACTGGACATTTGGTCCAACCAACACCCTGCTTCCAAAATTAACTGGAGTGACATCTAAGATAACGCAGTTAAAATTAAAGAAAACATCGTCTCCAGCGGAAATGTTGTATCCGTAATCACAATAGAATGGAGGCTCTATCCAGAAGTTCTTACCTTTCTTTCCAATCAGTTTTTGAAGTATACTTTCTCTTAGTTCGGTTTCATCAGGGTTGGAATCATTGAGTTGTTTGGTCATTTGCCGGGCATGAAGCCTTTCTGATGCAAGTTCAGGATCTGAGGCGAGATAGAGATCGCCTGAGAGCATTTTTTGTTTTTCGGTTTTTATTAGAGACATAAGACTTAAGATTCAAGACAAAAGAGGTTTTCAGAGATTTTTTGAAGGTTTAGATTTTTGTTAAAAGTAGGTTTTTGGCTTGGTCGAGGTGTCGGAGCTCGTGGGCAATGATGATTTCGATTGCTTTTTCCAGAGAATACACGATCAATTTATTGGCGGGGGAATGAATGATCTGATTTTTTTTTATGAGTGGTTCCATCTGAACTATCCAACTTTTCAATTCTTCCTGATGTTGTTTGAATCTTTCTAAAATGGTATCATCACCTTGTTGAATTTTTGGCTCCCAAAGGGGGAAGGTTTTTTGCTTTTTCTTGCCACCATCTGATACGGATTTGAATATCATATCCCCAAATAAATTTGTAAAAAAGGGAAATCTTCCTATAAATGCACCTTGGTAGGTACCGTTTTTGAGTCTTTCTAAAATCGGGAAATAAGTTTTGTTGATGGTGATCAGGTGTTCGATGTTTTCTGCAATGCTCCAGATTTTGGGATTGGGTTTGAGATGGATATTTTCTAGAGGAATGTTGACAAAGCTATTAATTGCTCCTTGTGTAATCTGATCAACAGATTCAGTCCATTTTTGGGTTTTAGAATTCATATCAATAAGTAACAGGTGGTTTGTCTTTTCTTTCGGAAAGGTGACAAGCGAAATTGGTCAGTGTTGCGATACTTTTGCCCATGTCATCTATAAACTGTAGGATAGTCACACTCCGGTCAATTTCCTCATCACAGATATTGGCGACCCATTCTTCCCCAAATTCGGTCAGGGAATAGCTAGTGGTGGCTGGCTTTAAATTGTTGGATGCGGATGCGATTTGTTGAATAACAGTTTCAAATAAAAATTTCATGTAATCAGGACTGACACCGCTTTCGGTGTAGTCTTTTCCCCATAATCCTACAACATCAGGCCCTGAATGGGTATGGGTCGAACTGATAATGATATTTTCAGGAGAAAATGGAATTCCAAAATCCACAAATGCAGCTTTTTTTCTAATGGTTTGTAAGTCCTGATACAATAGCCCTATACAATCCAAGGTGACCAAAGCGAAGGCAGTTTCACCATCATAAGCCACTATGGCCTTGGCATAAAGATTATCCTTGATACCTGTAAAGGTTCTATTTTGCTTATCTCCTGCTATGTAGCTTCCGATTGCCGGATTGATGACAGCTTTGGAAACGCCAACTTGAAGGACAGTGGGTTTTTGCTTTTTTTCTGAGGTACAGGAATAGAAGATTAAAAATACCGTGGAAATAAATAAGATGTTTTTCATTATACCACAATGTTCATTTGCTAAATATGTGCTTATTTTCCTTCCACCAATTTGCTTTTGATTCGTCTGCCAATTTATTGGCGATTTCCTCGGTCGCTTGGGAATCCTGGGTAGCCTCCCTATATTTTAGGAAATCAAGAATTCTCTGAAGTTCTTTGATATCAGTATTTGCAGGAATTTTGAATTCAATTTCTTTTTCTGTTCGCTCAACTATCATATTCAAATATACTGAAATCAGATGAAAAATGATTTAAGTCCAAAAGAACTAATCCATTCCTTTTTAATGTTACAAACTGTTTTTAACCCATCAACATGACTAATACTAAATCAAAAGAAAGCAAGGTCACCATGACCTCTGTGTTCAAAACCATCATCTGGCCAAGAAGAAAGCAATTGTTTTTAGGTCTTTTTTTGATCATCATTTCGAGACTATCTGGCTTAGTGTTGCCTGGTGCCAGTAAAATATTGATTGATGATGTGATCCCTTCCAATGATTTGGACCTGCTCAAATGGTTGGTATTGGGAGTGGTGGCGGCCATCACCATTCAGGCGACCACCTCTTATGCATTGACCCAGATCCTAAGCGTGGAAGCGCAGCATCTGATTTCTGTTCTGCGCTCCAAAGTACAAAAGCATATTCTTCAACTCCCCATCCGTTTTTTTGACAATAACAAAACAGGTGAGTTGGTTTCAAGGATTATGACGGATGTGGAAGGGGTGAGAAACCTTGTGGGAACCGGGTTTGCCCAAATGGTTGGTGGGGTGTTGACGGCTGTTATTTCACTGGTGCTGTTGATCTATATCAGTCCGATGATGACGATTTATGTCTTGGTTCCGGTGATTATTTTTGGATTGATTTCTTTGAAAGCTTTTGGTAAAATCCGACCTATTTTCAGAGAAAGAGGAAAAATCAACGCAGAAGTCACGGGCAGGCTGACCGAAACTCTTGGAGGTATCCGGGTGATCAAAGGTTTCAATGCCGAAGAGCAGGAAATCAAAACTTTCGAAGCAGGTGTGGAGCGGCTTTTTCTCAATGTGAAAGCAAGTCTGACAGCGACCAGCTTTGTGACCTCCTCAGCTACATTTCTGTTGGGACTGGCTTCTGCCGGTATCATGGGGATAGGTGGATATATGATTATGGATGAGCAAATGACCTTTGGGGACTTTTTGGCCTTTACGCTTTACCTTGGTTTTATGATTGCTCCGATAGTACAGATGAGCAATATCGGCAGTCAGCTGACTGAAGCTTTTGCAGGACTGGACAGAACCGAAGAAATCATGAATTATCCTTTGGAAGATGCGCAAGGATATAGAAATTTAATGCTTCCAAATTTTAAAGGGGATATCAGTTTTCAGAATGTTTCTTTTGCCTATGAGGAAGGAAAAGAGGTGGTCAAAGGCATCAGCTTTGATGCCCCGGCCGGGTCGGTGACTGCTTTGGTAGGTACATCAGGTTCAGGCAAAACCACCATAGCAGGTTTGGCAGCTTCATTTTTAAATCCTGATTCAGGACTGATTACCATTGATGGAAACGACTTGCAAAAAGTATCCTTGAAAAGTTACAGATCTCAGTTAGGAGTGGTGCTACAGGATGATTTTTTGTTTGAAGGTACCATCAAGCAAAATATCTTATTTCCAAGGCCAAATGCAACAGAATCGGACTTGCTTCAAGCTGTAAAAGCTGCCCATGTGCAGGAGTTTACAGATAGGTTTGAAGATGGATTGGATACTTTGATAGGAGAGCGGGGAGTGAAACTGTCCGGTGGACAAAGACAAAGGATTGCTATAGCACGTGCGATTTTGGCTGATCCAAAGATCCTGGTTTTGGATGAAGCAACTTCCAATTTGGATACCGAATCCGAGTCTCTGATACAAGCAAGTTTGAAACAATTGATGAAAGGACGGACTACCTTCGTGATTGCTCACAGACTGAGTACCATTCGACAGGCAGATCAGATTTTGGTCATCGAAAATGGGGAAATAAAAGAAAGAGGCAAGCATGAAGAGTTGATTGCATCTCAGGGAAGGTATTACCAACTTTATACCTATCAGGCTAGGATTTGAGTATGGGATTTTTTAGTCTCAGTAGGCAGTTATCAGTGTTCAGTAGGCAGTTTTCAGTTGGCAGTGTGTAGCAGTGGGCAGTTTTTAAGTAAGCAGTAAGCAATGGACTAGTTTTCAGTTTTTAGTGGGGCCGTAAGCAATGGGCATGTTTGTATGGGCAGGCATATCAGACATAGTCGTAGTGTTCGGTTGGCAGCTGCATTAGGTTGTGTGTAGTCTCAATATGCAAGACCAAAAACTTGTAAACCATTTATAAAAAAGTTGGGATTTTGACAGATTCTAATGAGGTAAATTGCGGATTCTATGCGATTTTCTGCCAAAATTTTCAGTTATCCAATTTTATTTTTGTGCCTTTTTACTCCTATTATTCAGGGGATGGCACAAGATTCAAAGTCTTTGGAGGCATACCGTCTCAAGTCCGGTGAAATGATAGAATTAGATGGGAAAGTGGATGAAGAATTTTGGGAAAATACAGAAGTGGCTTCAAATTTTTTGATGATGGAGCCCGTAGAAGGATCTCCTGCATCCGAACGGACCATCATCAGGGTTGCCTTTGACGACCAATACCTGTATATAGGGGCCCGGTTTTATGATTCCGAACCAGATCAAATTAAAGCTTTCCAAAGGAGAAGAGACCAATCTTTGTTAACTGATGACAGGTTTGTTTTTATTCTGGACACTTACAACGACAAGCGCTCTGCCTATTATTTTGAAGTCAATCCATTAGGTCTGATGAGTGATGCACTTCTGCGGGTAAGTCAGGGCTCAAGGCTGATACCTGAATGGGACGGTATATGGAGGGCCTGGGTTAGCAGGGATACTGAAGGATGGTCAGCAGAGATTAGAATACCCTTCATGACACTCAATTTTGACCCCAACGCAGAGGTTTGGGGAATCAATTTTTTGAGAACCATCAGAAGGAAAAACGAAGAAGTACTGTGGTCTGGTCACCGGCGCAATCAGGGTATCCTTAGACCACAGGATGCCGGTAAACTAACAGGGCTGAGCGGCATCAACCAGGGAATTGGACTGGAAGCGATTCCTTATGGGATTGTCTCGGAGGTCCGACAAAGGCCCGATCCTGATAGTCCTATACAAAGTGAATTCCGGTACAATGCCGGAGGGGAATTGAATTACAATATATCGCCCAATCTGAAAGCAGGTATTACTATTAACACTGATTTTGCCGAAACCGAGGTGGATGATAGGCAGATAAACCTGACACGTTTTCCGCTTTTTTTTCCGGAGAGGCGGGCTTTCTTCCTGGAAGGTTCCCATATATTTCAGTTTGCGCCTTCCAGCAATCCCAATCCTTACTTTAGCCGGAGAATAGGTCTGCAGGACGGAAGGCCCATACCGATCCGGTATGGCGCCAGAATGATAGGGAGAATCAGTAATACGGATGTAGGATTTCTTCATGTCCGTACCGGAGAAAGTCAGGAAAATTCCGGAGAGTCATTTACGGTAGGCCGCGTAGTTCAGAATTTTGCGGGAGAAAGTACTATTGGTATCATGTATACCAGAAGGGATACAGATGATGACCCATTGCAGACCAGACAGACTTTAGGGGCAGATCTAGGCCTCAATACCTCTAGATTTCTGGGAAATAAAAACCTGCAGTTTGAGGCATTTATGGCAGCCCATACCGAAACCGAACTGGGAGATAACTCCAACCTTTGGGACAGATCAGTCCGCGGAGCCAGAATCAATTTCCCCAACCAACCTTGGGATGCCCATGTCAGTTATAGGGAATTTGGCATCAACTATGACCCTGCCGTGGGATTTGCCCCCAGAGTGGGATTCAGGCGCCTTCAGCCTACGATTACCTATAATCCCTTGATCGGTAAAAGTGCCATCATCAGAGAACTGAGTTGGCAGTATTATTTCGAATATCTCATGGAAATGGACTGGAGGCCAGCTACGGTCAATCACCGGTTACAGTTTTTAGGCATCAGGTTCGAAACAGGTGATATCCTGCAGTTTGAGGTCAACCATAATTATGAATTTCTGGACCATACCTTTGATATCCTGAGAAACGGAGAGTTTATCATCCAGCCTGGAGATTATTACAATTTGGGCTACAGCATATCGGCCCAATCAGCTAGATTCAGAAGAGTCGGCGGTGAATTTACCTTTGACAAGGCCGGATTTTGGACCGGTGAGCAAACCATGGTTACAGCAGACCTTTTTGTAAGGCCTTTTGTTGGACTGAACATGACAGGAAGCTGGATCCACAGTAGGGTCAGGCTGGCTGAAGGTGACTTTGATACCCACCTTTTCCGTTTGATCACAGCTTATGATTTTTCCCCCTGGGTTTCCCTCAACTTCAACATCCAATATGACAATGTCACCAATTATTTGGGTACCAATACCCGTTTTGCTTGGGTGATAAGCCCTGGGAACA
>NZ_JBGSXS010000118.1:0-5203 GCF_041751335.1 Aquiflexum sp. | reverse complement strand
AACTATTAATTAAACGTCAATTTCCTTTAGACCGATACCAAGTAGATTACCCAAATTGGCAATCGATATGAATAGATATTGTGTTTTCGTCCCTTTAGGGACGACATATGGGTAAAAATAGATCTTGTAAAATGATGCCCGTGCTTTTAGGTACGGGATATATGTTGTACCTAAAGGCACAATAATCTGTCATGAATCGTTTTTCTACCTATATGATGTCCCTAAAGGGACTTGAAATAAGTGTGTTTTTTGATTTCTGGGAATTTTTCTTTGTGCTCCTTAAAATTCAAAATTCAGGTTATTTTACTTGATCTTAGAATTTATTAATTTAAATCAATATGCAAATCCCAACTTCTTTCTGTTTAAAGGATAGAAGGCTTTGGAAAGAAAAAATAAAATATCTACACCCTCGTCAATTTTATCGGATAGGTTTTAGAAGCATTCCATTGGCACACATAGATATTTTCATCTTGGTCAATGCAGACATCATGGCAATGTTTGAAAACTGGTTCTTTCTGAATCATTAACTGCAACTCACCATCAATGTATTTCGGGGCAGTTCCCCCTGGGTTGGACACAACCTTATTGTTTTCATCGAGGATGGTGACAAAGCCTGAATTGTCCATCTGTTCCAAATATTTAGCACGGGACCAACAAACTCCTGCATAAAGGTTTTTGCCATGAATAACAGGACGGCAAACAAATGCTCCCGGTAAAAATATGGTTTCCAGATATTCTCCTTCCATAGTAAATCTTTTGAAAGAATTATGACCACGGGAAGTACACAAAAGGGTAGGAGTACCGCCTTTACGTTGGTCCACAGCAATGCCATGCACGGTTTTGAACTGCGGATCCCCATGCCCATCTCCGCCAAACTTTGAGATAAAATTACCTTTTGAATCGTACCGCAATACATATTGGGAACCGTAGCCATCTGTGATATATAGGTCTCCATTTTGGGCTACACAGGTTTCGGTTGGAGTGTAGCGCATCGTTTCTTCATAGATACCGTTGCTTTTGGGAGATGGGATTTCAGTGATGATTTTTCCTTTTAAGTCAGTTTTAATTACTCTTCCTCCATTATCCACGATCCACAAAAATTCCTCACCTCCTTCATTTACCAAGGTCAAGCCATGTGCAGCGGGTAAATTCAAAGTCCAAGAATCCAAAAGTTTTCCGGATTGGTCATAGATGATGATGTTGTTTTTGGCTTCATCTGTCACCATGATCAATCGGCCTTTTTTATCCATGACCATTTCATGGCAATTGACAACGGGTGTTTTACTTGGGTCAAGGTCCCCCCAGGAAGTGTCAACTTTGTATTTAAAATCACCATGGCCTAAAATGGTGTCATTGTTATTGGAAAAGGATAGGTTGGGTTTGATGGTCATGGCTAGTCCGGTAAGTGCTGTTAGTTTGAGAAAATTTCTACGATTGCTGGGCATACATTTGAATTAGATCTTGAAAAGCAATTTAGCATTAATATCAGATTAATCTAAAATTGAAAATGCCCGCTGGTCAAAAATCAAAAGCAAAGATTGTAGCTTTATTTCTATATTTAAATTCAAACCCAAAATGATCCTATGAAAAATCTGATAAAAATTGTCTTAATATCCTTCATGATACTCTCTGCTGGCCAAATGAATGCACAGGAAATTGCCCTTCAATTGTATAGCCTGCGAAATGAAATGAAACAGGATGCAAAAGGAACCCACGCTTTGATCCCCGGTATGGGAATTAAATATCTGGAAGGTGGGGGCACTTACGGCATGGAAAAAGAAGAATACAAGTCTTTTCTTTCCAACTTGGGACTTTCAATTGTAGCCGTAGGCGCAGGATATGAAGCCTTGAGGGACAATCCCCAATCTATAATTGACAATGCAAAATCGTATGGGGCAAAATTTGCTACCTGTACATGGATTCCCCATCCGTCAGGTCAGTTCAGTATCAAAGAAACGAAGGAAGCCATTGAGATATTCAACAAAGCTGGAAAAATCCTGAAAGACGCAGGCATTACCCTCTGCTACCATCCCCATGGCTATGAATTCAAACCACATGGCAAAGGGGTGTTATTTGATGAAATGCTAAAAAATGCAAAAAATTATGATTTCAACATGGATGTCTATTGGGTGCAGATGGGAGGAGGAGATCCTTTAGCCATTATGAAAAAATATCCAAAGAAATTCCCTCTGCTGCATTTGAAAGACCGTGCCCATGGCACTCCTGGCAATACAGACGGCAGAGGAGATGTGGAGACCAATGTAGTCCTTGGTACAGGAGATGTTGATATCCGCGGCCTTATCAAACAAGCCCAAAAAGTCGGCACCAAATACCTGATCATAGAAGATGAATCCTCAAGGTCAGTGCAGCAGATTCCAAAGAGTGTGGAGTATATTAGGAAAGTGATGGCGGAGAAGTAGCGAGTTGTCCAACTGTTGTACCGTTGGACTGTTGAGCTTGGCGTTTGTAATCAAGGTAAATCCCACAGGAATTTATTTTCTTATAATTTTTTTATGTTTGTGTAAAATGAAAATCCAAATGTAGAAATCCCAGTTTTTATTTTTCTAAACATAAATTTTTAACTTTTTAAACTCCATTGTTAATTCAGTTAATGATTTTTCGACTCCCATTCTTTCCAATGAGGAAGCTCCTACAAATCCATGGGCTTTCGTTTTTTCAAGGATAATATTGACATCCTCTGGAGTATTTATAGGTCCCCCATGAGTAAGGAAAAAAATCCCGGGATTTATTTTTTTAACCGCAGCAATTATATTGTTGGTTCTTTCTATTGCATCGTCCATTGTACATGAAGCGCCTGTCACACCAATTGAGCCCCCTACCGTTGTACCTACATGGGCTATAATTGCATCTGCTCCAGCTTCTGCCATCTGTATGGCTTCTTTCGGTGTTGCCACATAAACAATTGAAAATAATTCCATTTTATTTGCAATCCTGATCATTTCGACCTCCTTATCAAAACCCATCCCTGTTTCTTCCAAAACTTGCCTAAACTGTCCATCCACGATGCAATGGGTAGGGAAATTGTTAATTCCGGAAAACCCCATTTCTTTGACTTTCAATAAATGGTGCCATATCCTCCTTCGGGGATCCGAACCATGGACGCCACAAATCACCGGGATATCTTCAACGACAGGTAGGACTTCAAACTCTCCTATCTCCATGGCAACCGCATTTGCATCACCATATGCCATTAACCCAGCAGTTGAACCATGTCCAGACATTCTAAATCTTCCAGAGTTATATATAATTATAAGATCTGCGCCCCCTTTTTCAATAAATTTAGCACTGATACCAGTACCTGCCCCTGCTGCGATAATCGCTTTTTTCTGATCGATCACTTTTTGTAACCTGTCCCTAACTTCCTGCCTCGTGTAGGGATTACCCCTACCTGTCCATGGATTTGCCATAATTTATTTTTTTGATTTGAGTTTAGATAAATTCTTATTTTAATTCCGACGGATTTCAATTTATGCCATTTGATTCTGTATTTCCATATTTTCCAACAAAATATGGACTGCGGATTCGGAAAAATTTTTTTCATTAATATTGCTATCAATCTCTACTACATTTATATGCTGCTTCAAATGCTGCTTTAAGGTGTCGAATAGTACCCTGTTGATCTCAGGTTGATGGAAAATACCCCCGTCCGCATCAATTTGGGACAAGCCTTTAAGGGGTAGCAAAACTGTGACTGGTACGGTAGATTGGTTTAACCTTTGGGCAATCATTTTTGCCAATTCCATATTTTCCTGAACATCAGTTCTCATCAAGGTGACATCAGGCGCCCAGCTGTAAAGCTGTCGTTCCTTGTATTGCTCCGGAACGGTGTCCGGGTGGGCAAAGTTGACCATGTCCAGACAACCAGGTACCACCACTTGGGGTATCCCCATTTCAACGGCAGCAGTGAGACGCCCGGGACCTGCACTGCAGATGCCGCCGCATAGTTCATCGGCCAACTCCGTGGTAGTGATGTCCAAAATTCCAACAAAGCAATCTTCCCTTATCAGGGTTTCCATAGCATTGCCCCCAAGCCCGTTGGCATGGAATGCCATAACTTCATATCCTTTTGCTTCCAAAAGTTTTGTGCATTCGTTCACACAGGCAGTAGTGTTGCCAAACATACTGATAGCTATAGTTCCTAAAGATTTTTCATCAGTTTTCAGATTCACCTTTGCCATACCGGAAACAGCAGCTGCGGCGTTCCGCATGATGAGACGGCTGATCCTGTTCAGGCCTGCCACATCAACCACTGAGGGCATCAACAGGATGTCCTTCATACCAACCTGTCGGGTGACATCCTTGGATGCCAATGTGGAAATACAGAGTTTGGGAAAGCCAATGGGCAAAGGTTCCATAGCTGCTAGTGCTATATAAGTCCCGCCGCCGCCACCCATACCAATAACTGCTTTGATTTTTCCTTCGGTAAATAATCCGGAAACCAATTTTCCAGCACCTTTACCCATTATATCAACTGCATGACCCCGGTCAGCTTTTTTTCTTAAATCTTCAATAGATTCACCAGCTTCAGCTGCAACTAATTCTGATTCTAATTCAACAGGAAAAAGTGATGTGGATCCAAAAATTCCCGTATTCATAGCAATTACACTTTCCCCATGAGATACAATGCATTGCCTAAGAAAGTTGAAGTTTTCTTCTTTGGTGTCAAAGCACCCAATCATTAGGATAGACTTATCTTTTTGAATCATCATCTTAAACAACTATATCAAAAACAATAACTTTTTCAAGTTTTGGAACAACTAGGAGTTTAACTTTTTCATGAATGGGATGAGGCAGATATTCATCTCTGGATTCCTCAGAATCAAAAGTCATGACAAAACCGTGAGTAAAATCTTCATTTAACCCCTCATTTCCATTATAAGGTCCATATTCTATACCTAATAAACCAGGGATTTCTCCCACCATTTTATTCATTGAAAAAAAGCATGCATCAATTTCTTCAATTGAAATATTTTTTTTGAATTTAAATACGCCAAAATGTCTTACCATATCAATTGAATTTTATTCTAAAGTTCTTATAAAAGCAAACAAATCAGCTATTTCCTCATCTGAAAGGTTATCAATTAAGCCTTTATTCATAAAGGAACGGCCCCCTAGGTAACCTTGACTTTTGATGTCTTCCGCATTAATGAAAATTTTATTCCCCCCCATGAACCCAATAGTA
>NZ_JBGSXS010000117.1:0-13266 GCF_041751335.1 Aquiflexum sp. | reverse complement strand
GTGAAAAGCGTCGCCGCCGCTTTTCACGCTCCCCCTCCCAATAAGACGACCCCGGTGGCCGAGCTTGCCGAGGCCAAATTAGGATGACCTCAATGTCCTTACCTTTTCTGTACGTTTTCAAAATGTTGTAAATTCGAGGTGACAAGGATAGGCCAATTGATGTTTTTGGATGCTGTGTGATAGTCCGATTTTCGAAAATCCGTCAAAAATCCATCTTTTCTAAGATTACTTGTTCCAGTTTTTTAGCCCATTTTTCATAGACCAAAGCACTTGGATGGAGATTATCCGACACAACCATCTGCGGTAAGGCACCAATTTCCCGATATTCATCTGTTATATTTATGTAATGAACACCCAATTGTTCTGAGATGGATTTTTTTGCTTCATTAAATTCATCTATTTCTCTGGCCACTTTCTCTTGGTCAGAATCTCTGTTCACCGCAAAAGGAGTAACCCCCCAGTCAGGAATAGAAATCACTACAACGTTGTTTGATTCCCCATCTGCAAAAGCGATGGCATCCTGAAGAAGTGTCCTGAATTCCGCTTCATAATTTTTAATAGGCCTGCCACGGAATTGGTTGTTGACACCTATCAACAAAGTAACCAAATCATAGGTATTGCCAGCAATTCCGGCATCATTTATTCCCTTCATCAATTCATCAGTTGTCCATCCTGTTTTGGCTATAATGGTAGGTTTTTCGAATTCCAATTCTTTTGCTTTCAGTAAATCCACAGTTTGGTTAGGATACCGGTCTTTTTCATCCACTCCTTCCCCAATCGTATAGGAATCTCCAAGAGCCAGATATTTAAATGTATTTTCTTCCATAAGATCTTTGGAGTTTTCTTTTTCCATACAATTTAGATAGAGGGAGGAAATCAGTAATGAAATTATTGTTAGATGCTTCATGGAAATGGTTTAAGATTTAAAGATTTGATGCGTCATATTGAATGTACCTGATGCTGCATCCATCTCGATCTCTGCACCGTGTGGAATTACAAATTGCTTGGCCACATGCCCAATCATAGCACCTTTGAACGCAGGGATATTCAAGGGCAGTATATAGTCATCCAAAATATCATCCAGAGTCAAAGACCCATACCCTCCTCCCGGTGTACAATCTGTACATTGCCCAAAGATGAAACCTTTGATTTTTCCCAGGGTCCCGTTGAGTTTAAGGGTACTCATCATCCTATCAATCTTATATGGATCCTCGCTGATGTCTTCAATGAAAAGAATAGCATCCGTAAAATCAGGATAATAGGGTGTTCCCGAGATGGAAGTCAGAACAGTGAGATTTCCACCCAGAATTCTTCCTTTTGCCATTCCAGGCCTTAGCACCTGAATTCTATTTTGTTTGACAATCAGGTCATCTCCCTTGACTTGTTCATTTTCAAAATGCATCAATTCCTGATCAAAAAACATTCTCTCAAATTGCCCAACATTGAAACTGTTCCAACTTCCAGTTCCATTCGGACCATGGAAGGTAATCAGACCGGTTTGCGAAAAGATGGCACAATGCAGTGCCGTGATATCGGAATAACCCAAAAGAGGTTTAGGATTTTTTTGGATAGCTTTATAGTCAATTTTATCCAATATTCTTGCAGCCCCGGAACCACCTCTGATACAGATGACAGCTTTGATTTCAGGGTCCGCAAACATATCATTGAAATCTTTTGCCCTTTCCTCATCAGTTCCTGCAAGATGCCCTCTTCGGTTTTTCAGGTTTTTTCCCAATCTTACTTTTAGACCCAATGCTTCCAAAGACTCTTTGGCAAAGTCAAATTGGATCCTCTCTGAAGTGGCAGCAGAAGGGCTTATTAGGCCGACGAGGTCGTTTTTTAGTAGTGCTGTGGGGGAAATTGTTTTTTTAGCTTCCGATAAAATTGGAAGAAAGGAAGCCAAAGGTAGTGCACCAATACTTAGGGCAGCAGATTTAAGGAAAAGTCTTTTATTCATGGGTTGATTTTTTTAAATAAGGTAATATGTAAATCTGCCTATTTTTAAGTAGCTTTTGTTTTTGCTATATATGGTTGGAAGACCGAAGTCGGAAGTCGGAAGTCTGAAAATAAATCCAACATTAATCTTCGGGCCTTTCTTGAGGATTGATTTTCTGCAATTCTTCTAAATCAAGCTGATCCTTTAATCGGTTGGTTGCTTTTTTTGCTATTATCAGGCTCTTATAATCAATAAAGTAGACAGGTATTTTTTCGACATCAATCACATTAGCGTTTTGGTACAAACTCTCAAAAGGTATATTTTCCAATCCCTTGATACTTGTCATAATATCCAGTTTAAAACCATCATTTAAAGAAAAATCTGTCCATCCCGGTAAAAACTGAAGTCTTTCAATTTGTTCGAAATCACCTAATCCCATATCCTTAAATGCTTTTCTAAGATTCTGACGGTTTTCTAAGGTGTCTTCAATTAATATATCGATATCGTTTGTACTTCTATTATAACCATAGATATTGACAGCAAACCCTCCAATTGTTAAATACCTTACATCATTTAAATGGAGGTATTTCCAGATATCAACTATTTGTTGTTGCATCCTGATTTAATTGGGTTTTTGGTGCATCGCGCATAGATCTGGAAATTTCTATTAATATAAAAAGTCTTTTCAGTCTTTCCTGATAGGAAAGCGCTCTTACTTCATTAATCCTTTTTTCTTCAATTATACTTGGATCGGCATAAGTAAATTTTCTTTTTTCCATGCCTTAAATTAGAAATTCAGTAAGTATTATACAAAATTTAATAGTGGACTTTTGGGATATGTTTTAATACAATGTGTTTTCAGGAAAATCCTCAGAACTTCTCTTTGATATACACCATCACCTTTTCCATTTCCCTTCGGATTTCAGATGATTTGTTAAGGTAATTATTGTTCATAAAGGCAAAAGCATAAACCTGACCAGAATCTGTTTTGATATAACCTACGAGACTGAGGTTATTGCTAATTGTACCGGTTTTCGCAAATATATATGGGCTTTTTGCTTTGTAGTTGTTTTTTAAAGTACCGTTGATACCACCCTGCGGCAGTAATTGCATGATCTCTGATCGGGGGAGGGCTTTCTCCATCTTGACCATCAAGGTAATCATAGATCTAGGGGTGGTCAGGTTGTGTCTGGAAAGACCAGAACCGTCCACCCATTGTGGCTTGTCAGGTAAATCCCACAAATAGGTCTTCTGAATAAAATCAATGGCCCTCTCGGAATTCAATTCCAAAAACTGTGCATCAGAGATCATCAATAAAAGTTGTTCTGCAAGGAAATTATCACTTTCCTGAAGCATCTCTTTCCACAGGGGTCGGAGTGTGCCTCCTCTGAAAACCTTGTGGTTTTGTGGTAAAAGTTCTTTGCTTAAACCAACCGATTTATTGATTTGCACTTCGGCCAATTTGGTAAAAAGGTCCGGGGAGGTGATAAATGGAAGTTCGGATTTGGAAGCGGTGTAGGAATTTGGGTTGAAGTAAAATTCATTGCTGTGGAAAGACCTTTCTACATATTTGGTTTCTTTTAAAGTATTAATGCCTACTTTGCCGAAATAAGGAATGTTAGAAATAGGAGTTCTTTTTTGATTGGAATAAGTGACGAAATTTCCAAAAATAGGGAAAGGAGACTTTTCAGATGAATAGGAAAAGTAATAATCATCCCACTGCCATCCATATCCAAAAGCATCATCTTTCCAATTAGAATCAGAAAATCCGATGGTTTTGTAACTTCTTAGAAATTCTGAGATTTTAGATTGGGGAAGATTTTTATATTTCCATGAAGGAAAACCCGTCCCCCAAAAGATTATGTTACCATTGTTTTCCACATACCTAAAGGCAGGAAGGCTATCCTTTAATACCATAAGACTGCCATAAAATGTTAGTAGCTTGGTGGTTGAGGCAGGAATGAAGTTCAGATGGCTGTTTTTTTCAAATAGGACTCTTTGGCTATCAAGGTCAAACAGAACAAATCCTGTATGGTGATTTCCAAAAAAAGATTGGTCATTCAGCAGATTGTCTAATCCAAGATACCTTTCGACAATTCCTGATTCCTGTCCAAAACTGAAATTTGCAATTAGCAGGATTGAAAAAAACCAAAAAGATTTTCCGATCGGAGCAAGGATTCGAATTGATATTTTATAGCTGTTCAATTGTGTCTGAGAATTTTAATTGGATTTGTTTTTTGCACTTACAACCACTAAAACCCAACCCAGAATAAATGCTATTCCCCCTATAGGGGTGATTGCCCCAAGCCAAGAAATTCCTGTCAAGGATAGCACATAAAGTGATCCCGAAAAAATCAGAATTCCAACAAGAAACATCCAAACTGCTGAATTAAGCCTTTTGGTGGTAGGTTCAAAACGCTGCCATACGCCAACAGCCAAAATGGCCAAAGCATGATAAAAGTGGTATTTAACAGCGGTTTCAAAGGTTTCAGTTCTTCCATTACTTACCAAAATAGCTTCCAAACCATGTGCGCCAAAAGCCCCAATACTCACAGCCAATCCACCCAAGATTCCAGCTATCAGGATAGTGTTCAGTTTGATCATCTTATTTATAATTTCTTTCACCAAAAATGGCCGTTCCGATTCGTACCATTGTACTACCTTCTTTTTGGGCAATGATATAATCCCCACTCATCCCCATGGATAATTCTTTCATTTTAAAATTGGATGGAAGATTCCTGATTTTCAGATCCGTAAATAACTTGTAAAGACTTTTGAATTCACTTCTGACAATATCTGAATTCTCAGTAAAAGTAGCCATACCCATTAATCCTATAATTTTAATGTTTTGGAAAGATTGGATTTCATTTCCAGTAATAATTTCTTCCAACTCATTTTCATCCAAGCCAAATTTACTTTCTTCTTTTGCTATGTAGATCTGAAGGAGACAGGGTATTATCCGATCAACTTTTTTTGCCTGCTTATTGATTTCTTTTAGGATCTTCAGAGAATCCACCCCATGGATAAGGTATACAAATGATGCGATGTATTTGACTTTGTTGGTCTGAAGATGCCCAATCATATGCCACCTGACATCATCGGGCAATTCAGCTTGTTTTTCCACCATTTCCTGAACCTTATTTTCTCCAAAATCCCTGATACCTAAATCATAAGCCTCTTTCAGTGCGGGTATTGGTTGAGTTTTACTCACTGCTACCAATGTACATTTAGGATTTGAAAATGTATTTTTTATCTTAATAAGGTTTACTTTAATGCTCATTCGTTTTAATTTGGTGATTTCAATCAAAACAAAGATATGGCTATATTGGGTACATTGCTAAAAAAAGGGATCAGATTAAGGGATTCTTTGGAGCAGGAATACAGCTCGCCTTTGGAACTTCAAAAAGTCGAACTTAAAAAGTTATTGATCAAGGCCGCAAAGACGGAATTTGGCCGCAAATACAACTTTGATTTGATTTTAAAGGAGTTTAAGAAAAGGGATGACAGTTTTTATAGAGCCTTTTCCCAATATGTCCCAATCTATAATTATGATAAAATCTACAATGAGTGGTGGTACAGACTCAAAGCAGGGGAGAAAAACATAACCTGGCCGGAAGCCATCCGTTATTTTGCGTTGACATCCGGAACATCAGGAGCATCTTCAAAGTATATCCCCATTTCCAAAGATATGGTAAAGGCTATTCGAAGGACCGGGGTCAGGCAAATTCTTTCCTTGTCGAAATATGACTTACCAGATGAATTATTTACTAAAGGTATTTTGATGTTGGGAGGAAGTACTGATTTGGAGTTTAATGGGACGTATTTTTCCGGTGACCTCAGCGGTATTACCACCGGTAGGCTTCCCATTTGGTTTCAAACTTTTTATAAACCTGGAAAACAGATTTCAAGAAACAAAGATTGGGGAGAAAAATTAGAGCAGATTGTAGATATGGCTCCAAAGTGGGATATCGGAATTATTGTTGGTGTGCCTGCATGGTTACAGATTTTAATTGAAAAAATCATAGAAAAGTACCATTTGGAAACCATCCATGATATTTGGCCAAATCTTAGGATATATGTACATGGAGGGGTTTCTTTTGAGCCCTATAAGAAAGGCTTTGTAAAACTTATGGCAAAGCCCTTGATCTACATGGAAACCTATTTGGCATCAGAGGGTTTTTTGGCATTTCAGGCGCTTCCGGAAAGGAAATCTATGAGATTGGTTTTGAACAATGGGATTTTCCATGAGTTTGTGCCCTTCAATGAAAGTAATTTTGATGAAAATGGTGAAATCCATCCAAATGCTGAGATACTGAAAATAGATGAAGTTGAGGAAGGTAAAGACTATGCACTTTTGATTTCCACTTGCGCGGGTGCTTGGAGGTATCAGATAGGGGATGTGATTCGGTTTGTGTCTAAGGAAGAATCCGAAATTGTGATCACTGGTAGAACAAAGCATTTTCTAAGCTTATGCGGGGAACATTTGTCTGTTGACAATATGAATAAGGCGATCCATTTGGTGGAAGAGGAAATGAATCTGGATATCCGTGAGTTTACTGTTATTGGGCTTCCTCATGGTACTATGTTTGCCCATCATTGGTTTGCCGGTACAGACAATGAAGTCGATGAGCAGGAATTAAAGGACAAAATAGACGGACACCTTAAAGTCCTTAACGATGATTATGCAGTGGAAAGGAAACATGCACTAAAAGAAATGAAGTTGTCTGTTGTACCTGCTGCCTTGTTTTATGGATGGCTGAGAGTTCAGGGAAAAGAAGGGGGTCAGAACAAATTCCCAAGAGTCCTGAAAGGCGAAAAAATGAAGAGTTGGTTGGAATACCTTAAGGAAAATGGAGTGGAAATATGAACCAAGCTTTGATAGAAGGCATTAGTATGGGTTTGTTACTTTCTGCCATGATAGGTCCTGTTTTTTTTACCCTGATCCAAAATAGCATAGAAAATGGATTTCGACATACTTTTGTTTTGGCCTTGGGTATTTTGTCAAGTGATCTGATATATGTAGTTATTACTTTTTTTGGAGTTAGTTTATTGGCGCAGAATCCATATTTTGAAGTAATATTGGGCTATATTGGAGGTGCTGTTTTGGTTGGGTTTGGCATATCTGCTTTTTTCAAAAGGAATAAAGGAAGGTTAAGTTCAGGTGGTCTCACCATCCCCAAAGCAAGAAAGACAACCGGCTTTATGAAAGGGTTTGGGATCAATGGCATTAATCCTTTTGTCATGCTGTTTTGGATTTCAATTGCAGGTTTGGTCAACCTGAAGCAGGATTTCAAAAAAACAGATATTGTCCTGTATTACTTTGGGATATTGTTTACGGTCTTTTCTATTGACTTATTGAAGGCCTATATCGCCAAGCAACTGAAATCATTTGTCACTCCCGGGTTGATGAAAAAGCTGAATATCGTGGTAGCGATAGTATTGGTTTTTTTCGGGTTGAGGTTGATAAAGTTTGCGTGGGAGAGGCAAGTTTTGATGTCATAATAAATATCATTTCTGCTCCATTTTCTTCTAAGGATTCCTGAAATTTAAAGATTTATACCCTATAGGTTTCGAAATTTTAGTCCTAAGCCCCAAATCCAAAAGCTGTTAAATCCCTGTTATTCGGGACAAGCTTTGGCTCTCGGCTCTCGCATCTCGGCTCTCGCTTCTATTCTCCTGATTCTTAACTCTCTCGCACCTGCCCCTCACTCCACCTCCACATCAAATGCCCCATTCACAATCTTCCCATCGATCTTGACCTGAATCCAAATGCGGTACTGACCTTCCTCAGGAAATGCATAGGGGAAACTGACCATGCTGTGTTCGGCATGTTCTTCATCTGTCCATTCCCAATGGGACATATCTCCCATCAACAGACTGTCTCTTTCGGAATCGGGAAGTTGATCCAAAAATGCAAGGACCCGGTCAATACTGTCCGGGAAACTATGAACTGTAGGAAGGTTTGTGAATCCGATCCTGCCTGTCTCGAATCTTTCCAATAACATCTGTTGCGATCCCATGGAATAATTACCGGTAGGATGTAGGTGAATATACACCGACCCATCATGTTTGAGGACAACTGCATGTCCCATCATTCCCAGGTAAGGCTCAAGTTTTGCAGGTTCACCGGCTTGATCAAATAAGGCAAAATCGAGGTTATACAACTTTCCCGCATCAAATTTCCCGGTTTCGGTTTCCCAAATTGCGGTATAGCCACCGGGCAGGTCTGTTTTGATTCCCGGTTTGCCACAGACCATGATATCACCATCCAAGGTGCTGACTTTGTTGGTGACTGGGTTGGAAAAAGTATAAGTGTCATCTCTCCCTAATATGCCTTCCTGGTTGGAGGCTAGGCTGAAATTTTTACCCTCAGGTATGGTCAGGTCAGAAACAATGGTTTCGGAAAAACCTGTATATCGAGTAATATCTGCAAACACATGGTAATCTCCACTGGGCAGGGGAGGAAGTTTGACTTTGTAATTGAGGGTATCTATCCGGTGTGGATGAAGATGGGCAAATACATCCAAATCCCCTTTTCTGATCAAAAACAAATGCATGAGTTTGCCATGGTCAGGTACCATGTAACTCAATTTCCTTGTAATTCTGCCATAATTGAGGACAGTCGAATCTACTTTAAGCAGTAAGTAATCCCCGTCATTTTCTTGTTGAAAAAAACTTTTTGCTTCAAAAGGTTTGTACAATGTTTCTTTGTAATAATCGGCCTCTGAATCCCACCAGGATTTACCTCCCCAAATGACAAGACCTACCACAACAATTCCAATGGCCATTCCGATCTGTTTTTTCCGGTTGGCTTTTTGGCTACGCTCCTGTCCAGGTTCCCGGATACTGTCACCCATAGCAGCTGCCAAAATAGTAACTATCAGTACTACCAACAATATTCCCAATAAAGTCAAAGGTACTCCAAGTTCCAGGGGCATATCCTTTTGTGCGGTCGGCATAGCCATAATGGGGATAATGGTCTCGAATGTCTCTCCTTTTTCTGTCAGGATGACCTGCACACTCGAAGTCCCACCAGCCATAAACCAAAGTTCTCCTTCATATTTCCCCGGTTCACCTGATACGGCTAGCATGGGGTCTGCCACAGGAGTACCTTTCAGCCCAGCGCTCCAATATACCGGTCTAACCTCCAAATTGATTCCTTCGGGATTCTCGGGAATTATTACCGTAACCAAAGCTATTCCCGGAATAACATCCGGAGGGTTGACATTGGCCAAAATTCTGTAATTGCCCAACTTACCTTCATAAATTACTCCCGGACTGCCCACGTGACTTACCAAAGGCAAAATACAGATCAGCAAAACAATACTCAATAAGGTTTTTTTCATGGGTTATATTTTTTGTAAATCCTCAAGATGAAGGTCGGCGGTAAACTAAATTTAAAATCTGGCATTAAACTAAAATAGGAGATTCTCACATCTCGTTTCTAAACTCTCGCCTCTCGCTTCTACCAAATTAAAGCTAAAATGCAAGTCAGCCGATAACCAAATCATCTCTTTACCTGCTTCATCCAATTCCCCCATGAAAGTCCCAATCTTGAGGAGAGGATTCCAATACCAGCTGCTATCATCAGTCCGATGATCAATGCCCAACCTGAATCGGTAGCCCATGGGGCGAAAGCAAACCTGTATTCAAACTCCGGTGGAGCAGAATAAGGCCATGAAAACCTTCCGAAAAACCAGCCTCTTGCGGCTTCGGTATTCAGGAATTCTGCAAAGTACCATTGAGCAGGAACAAAAGTCACTACGAAAGCAAGTGAAATCATAGCCGCAAAAAACCATTTATTGATATTTCTATATTTAGACATCAGTATATCTAGAGCAATAGCAGGAACAATCAAGAGGAGCGGAAAATGATAAGGCTGAAATCTTGTGATATAATTATAAACTGGACTAAGTCTAGGTTCGGCTGGGAACAATGGCAAGATCCAGACCATCACTGCCATGAGAAAGGTATAGGCTAAAGCCATTTTTGTGGCTGCCCATCTGTAGGGGGCAGCATAGGCTACCGAAACCATAAAGACAGGGAACACCAACAAGGAAACCTGATAAGCAATGGCGCCATGAAGCCTATTGACAAAAAAGTATTCTGAAACAAAAACATAGACCATGGCCAAAAGAAATCCGGAGGACAAGGCATACATCCATTGCAAATGGTTTTTGGTACGGAAATCCATTTTTCCTTCCAATTTATTTTGGACAGAAATCACAGAAATCATTGCCCCAAACTGAATCATAATCATTCCCAATCCCAATAAGGCATGTGGAGGTGAAAGGATTTTCACATCCAATCCATAGGTATTGTGCCACCAATCATCAAAAGGTGCCGATGTCAACATGGCAAATGCTCCCCAAATGCAGAACATGGCACCTAGGGAACCATGGAAAATTCCCCAAAATCTAATGTTTTGGGCTTTTTCTTCTTTCGAATCCCAAAAACTGGTTTTCAATACTTTCACGCCTGAAAATACTCCTGCAATAACGGCACCAAGGTAAATGGCTATATGCGGCGGGGAAAACAGCCCATCCCTGCCTACACTCATGTGCCAAGAGATATCCCATAGCAAGCCAACAGCGATGCAAAGAGAGGCAAAAACGGAAGCATAGATATAAGTTGGTATTGTTTTGACGGTACTTTCCGTTTTGGTGTAGGAAGTATCGGTCAAGGTGGCTGTGGAAAAATTGTGGTTCATAGTGATTTCAATTTTTTGACAATTTAAAAATAAAGTCAATGGATTGAAAGTTTTTTTGAGTGAGATATGAGATGGGAGACGTGAGATTTGAGACATGAGATTTGAGATGGATTTAAAAATGAAAAGGGATTTGATAAAAATCGGGAATGTCGAAATTCAAGATCCCTAATTCATTTTATACTCCGAGCTTTCTAATAGGGGTCTTCCAACACCAGAAATCCTCCGCAAGAGATTGCCACGTCGCACGAAGGGATATTCAAGGTATCAAAGTTTCTCGCGTGCTCCTACCAATGACATGAATCGGAGCAGCCGTCATGGATGTAGGAAGCATCTCACGAGGTTCAGGAAATGATAAATTTGAACACAAATAGGACCTTTTGAGATTCCTCGTACCTCGGAATGACGATTAACCTGATGTCATTACCAATTCTGAACGTTTACAAAATGTTGGGGACTCGCAATGACGACGCAAACATCGGTCATCGGTCATCGGACATCGTCATCTTCCTACTTCCAGCTTTTAACTCCTATCTTTCACCCGGCCTATAAATCCTTTTGGCATTTTTCAACACATCTTCTCTATAATAACTGACATCCTTGAATATTCCTTTACTGTAGTTTTCTGCCTGATCCACAAAGTGAGGGGAGAAGGGATTGCCACTTTGCCCACCAGCAAGTAAGGACTTTGCCCTGACTTTCTCTCCAAATTCTACAGCAGCTACAAAGCTATTACCTACATTCCCGTACCATTTTTTGGTATTGGGATAAGCTCTGCTTCCATAAGCGGCCAAAGAGCCCCAAAGTGACGAATTATAACCGACAGGCAAACTTGGCAATTCATCATAGAACATGCCCTGGATTTCATTGGTTACCCTTTGGAAGCGGTTGATTTCTCCCCATGGGGTGCTCCATGTACCAAAATCATCCACAAGTTTGTCAACTGCTTTTTCCAATGCCAAAATCTTCATTTCATCACTGGTATGATTTGCAAGAAAATCAAAAATATAAGTGTCCCAGGACCTTTCCAGTTCTCTACCCATTGCCATCAGTTGATTTCCCCAGAAAACAGCCAAGGAGGTACTCACTGAATTGACTCCTGTTTTTAAATCCCAAGAAAAAAGCACAGCCATGGGTTCTTTCAACTTTGCCTTCCTTGGGTCATTTTCCGGAAGGCGAATGTATGCTTTTTCCAATGCAGGAATCATTGGATCAAAGGCCATCAAAGTCGATTCATAAGCTACTTCGGAAATCAGGGATTCCAGTGTTAGGTCTTTTTTGTCGGATAGAATCCTGACTGCATTCACTCCTCTTGCATTTTCCAGGTCCCAGGCGATATACGGAGGGTAATCCTTTCTTTTGGGGCTGCTAGGGCCCGCTGCTGTAAATGGTGTGGAATTGCAATGCTGTATCCAGCCATTTTCCGGATTTTCGATATAGATCATTTCCTCAATATCATGCAATCCTTTCCAATCTGTAGCTGGATTGCTTCCATCTACCACATTTCTCCAATCAAACTGTGGATCACGGACAGGTATAAAATTACCATGGTAGTAGACAATATTGCCATCCCGATCCGCATATACCGTACTGTTGGAGGAATTGGTTTTCAGTCCCATATTGGCTTTGAATTCAGAATGGCTTTTTGTTTTGGTCCTGTTGTAGGATTGGGTGAGGGCTTTTTCCCGCTCCACCATCAGGGCTATGGCCACCCATTTCCCATTTTCTTCCCTGATGACAGGACCATGGTGACTGTAAAAAGTGGTAAATTCTTTAGAAAGCGTTTCATTCCCGTCCTTGTAAGATACTTTGATGAGTTTCTCAATAAAAGGTCTCCATTGCTTCCCGAATTTGTAATGATATTTGCCTTTTCGCTTCTCAACTGTCAGAGCAAAGTGGTCTATGGCATCTGCTTTGGCAGACGTATGCATCCAACCATTGAATTCATTGAATCCTTGGTAGATGAAAAATTGTCCCCAAGTTACCGCGCCGTATGCATTCAATCCTTCCTCACTGACCATATGAACTTCCGGCCTGAAATAAAAAGAAGTATGCGGATTGATCATTAGAAGTGCGTTTCCTGATTTTGACAGTTTAGGTGCAATCGCAAAACCGTTTGAACCTTTTGGTTCTTCCTCCCAATCTCTTTCAGGATAAACAAGATCAGCTAAAAAATCCTTATCATAAAATGCTTTCAATTGATTGATTGAAATGGTTTCGATATCACCGCCTATGCTTCCCTCGCTGAACGTCAATGCCATCCAAGGTTCAAATTTGGTGATTAGTTTGGGCTTGACTTCAGGATGGGTATAGAGGAAATAATTGATTCCATCGGCCCAGGCATCCATTAGATTTTTGAGCCATTGCGGGGAGTTTTGGTATTCTTTTTTGACCACCTCCTCGTCTATATAGAGCGTCATTCTGAGGTCGGCATATATTTCCTTTGCCCCTTCTACTTCGGCCTTTCTACCCATAGAGGTAATGTAATTCATTTCCACCCGGTTAAAATCATCCTCGCATTGGGCGTAGATCGTTCCAAAAACTGCATCAGCATCTGATTTTCCGTAGACGTGCGGAATACCCCATTGGTCACGAACGATCTCGGTGTTTTGAGCTCTTTGTC
>NZ_JBGSXS010000116.1:0-7128 GCF_041751335.1 Aquiflexum sp. | reverse complement strand
TTGATGCCTTTTTCTTTTAACTGCTCCTCAGTATAGCCAACTGCTGCCACTTCTGGCCATGTGTAAACCACACCCGGGATCAAAAGGTAATTGATATGTGGTTTTTGACCTGCGATCACTTCTGCTACAAAAGTACCTTCTTCCTCTGCTTTGTGGGCCAACATGGCGCCTTTGACCACATCGCCAATGGCAAAGATATTTGGCACATTGGTCCTCAAATGTTCATCTACTTCTACCTGACCTCTATCTGTAATTTTAACACCTGCCGCTTCGGCATTTAATCCATCTGTATATGGTCTCCTTCCAATGGAAACCAACACATAATCAGCTTTCAGTTCCACAGTTTCTCCCTTGGAATTCTCCGCCTTCACGAGTACCTCTTTGCCTTTGTTTTCCACCTCGACCACTTTGTGTTTGAGATAGAAATCAAAACCAAGCTTCTTCAACGACTTCTGCAATTCCTTGCCCATGGTTATGTCCATGGATGGAATCAAAGAGTCCATATATTCTACCACAGATACCTTGGCACCCATTCTTCCATAGACAGAACCCAATTCCATGCCGATCACACCACCGCCTATGACAATCATGTGTTTGGGGATTTCCTTTAGATTCAAGGCTTCAGTAGAAGTAAGCACTCTTTTTTTATCGAGTTTGATAAAAGGAAGAGAGGAAGGTTTGGAACCGGTGGCAATGATGATATTTTTACCTTGGATATCTTCAGAAGAACCGTCATCCTTGGTGACCTTCACGGTGTTTTTATCCACAAAGGAACCTAGACCATGGTGCACCTCAATTTTATTTTTCTTCATCAAAAACTGGATACCCTCCACGTTCTGCTTCACCACATCGTCTTTTCTTGCAATCATCTGCTTAAGGTCAACCTTCAGGTTACTGAGGTTGATACCATGTGTTTTAAAAGTATGCGCTGCATTGTGAAAGTGCTCCGAAGAATCCAATAAAGCTTTGGAAGGGATACAACCCACGTTGAGGCAAGTCCCGCCGAGGGTGGCGTACTTCTCAATGATGGCAGTTTTCATTCCCAATTGGGCTGCCCTGATGGCTGCAACATATCCTCCTGGTCCGGAGCCGATTACTATTAGGTCGTACATTTTTTTAGATGTGAGATGTGAGACGCAAGACATGAGACTTGGGCACTCACGGATTTAAACTTTTTTTATCCTTGACAATCATGTTTTGAAGATGTTCAAGCTCTTTTTTTGTAATTTGAAAATCCTGATCATTTACGTATTCCAGCTTGTTAGAAATCACTAATTGGGTATCCATTACAAAGGAAGTACCAAAAGCAACATCGAGAACCTCTATTCACTACATCAAGAGATTCTCCACTTCGCTGAAGGGTCCGCTTTTAAATTCAAGCTTGATAAAGCTCGTTACCAATGACGTAAATCGGAGCGGCCCTACCTACGGCAGGCGGGCGTCATGCTGAACGTAGAGAAGCATCTTATGGGGATCAGGAAATGGTTAATATAATTATAAATATGACCTCTGGAGATCCTTCGGGCCTACCAATGACATAAGTCGGAGCGGTACGTCACCCTGATCCCGATGGCTATCGGGAGAAGGGTCTCATGAGGATCCGCAAATGATAAATATGAACGCAAATAGGACCTTTTGAGATTCCTCGTACCTCGGAATGACGATTAGCCTGATGTCATTACCCTTTCTGAACATTTACAAAATGTTGGAGACTCAGAATGACGGATCGCTATTTCTCGCTTCTCGCTTCTAATCTCTCGCTTCTGTATCAAACTCCAAACAACAACCTAGTCGGATCCTCAAGTAGTTGTTTCACCCTAACAAGGAAACTGACCGACTCACGGCCGTCGATGATGCGGTGGTCGTAGGATAGGGCAAGGTACATCATGGGGAGAATTTTTACTTCACCGTTTACGGCCATGGGTCTTTCTACGATGTTGTGCATGCCCAAAATAGCTGACTGAGGGGCATTGATGATCGGAGTGGACATCATGGAACCAAATACTCCACCATTGGTCAGTGTGAAGGTACCTCCTGTCATTTCTTCGATGGACAACTTATTGTCTCTGGCTTTGGTAGCTAGCCTGACCACTTCTTTTTCAATTTGCTCAAAACTCATGGACTCTGCATTTCTGATCACTGGTACCACCAAACCTTTTGGTGCGGATACCGCAATGGAAATATCACAGAAATCATTAAAGATCATTTCATTGCCATCAATTTGAGCATTTACTGAGGGCCATTCCTGCAGGGCTACACAGACCGCTTTGGTAAAGAAAGACATAAAGCCAAGGTTGACACCATGCTTTTCTTTGAACTGATCTTTAAATTTCTTTCTCATCTCCATGATAGGACCCATATTGACCTCATTGAAAGTGGTCAACATGGCAGTTTCATTCTTTACAGCTACCAATCTTCTGGAAACGGTCCTCCTCAAGGAAGACATCTTTTCCCTTTTGCTATCTCTGGAACCTGCAACTTTTAGTGCAGCGGCTTCTGCTGTTGGTTTTGGAGCTTCCGGTTTTGGGGTTTCCATTTTTGGTGCTTCTGATGTTACCTTTTGAGCAGCCTCAGCATCTTCTTTGGTGATCCGTCCGTCTTTTCCTGTTCCCTTGATGTCTTTGGAATCAATTCCTTTTTCAGCCAATATCTTGGCAGCAGCCGGGGAAGCATGTCCAGTTGCGTAAGTTTCTTTTTGAGAATCTTTTTTATCAGGAGCGGATTCAGAATCCTGTTTCTTATCAGATGGTACAGGGCTACCACCTTCTGTTACTTCGATTTTGCAAATCAGGCCACCAATTTCTAAGGTATCACCTTCTTTGGCAACATGCCTCAAAACTCCGGTTGCTTCAGCCGGCAATTCAAAAGTTGCTTTGTCAGAATCTACCTCTGCTATAATTTCATCCAATTCTACATGATCCCCATCGGCTTTCAGCCAATTGGCCAAAGTGACTTCGGTGATAGATTCTCCTACAGTAGGAACAATCATTTCTTTGATTTCCCCGGTTTTTCCTGAAGATTTGGAGGCTTCTTTGGTTGCTACCTTCTCCTCTTTCGCAACAGCTGCTTTGGCATCCGTTTCGATTTCACAGATTACTGCACCTATTTCCAAGGTATCTCCCTCCTCGGCTTTGATTCTTAACACACCGGCAGCTTCGGCTGCAAGTTCAAAAGTAGCTTTGTCAGATTCCAACTCACAGATGACTTCATCCATTTCCACGTAGTCACCGTCTTTTTTAAACCATTGTCCTATGGTCACTTCCGATATGGATTCCCCAACTGTTGGGACTTTAATTTCTAGGCTCATTGTTTTTTCTTTTTTACCCCCAAACCCGAAGTATCGGATCCAAGGTTAATTTTATATTATAGGTTAAAATTAAACCTGAAACCGTAATTATCCGATCAAATTATCAGACAAATACGGAATAGGGGTTATTTTGAAATTTTTAATGCTTTTTCAATGATGGCAGTCTGTTCCTGCACATGTACTTTATGGTATCCCGTGGCAGGTGATGCAGAAGTTTTCCTTGCTATCAATTCCATAGGTAGCTCTTTGTACAACATTCTTAAGATGTAGTTCCAATAGCCCATGTTTTCAGGTTCTTCCTGTACCCAGACGACTTCTGCGTTTTTGTAGGCCTTGAGTTCTTCCAAAATTTGTTTTTTAGGCAAAGGGTGTAGTTGTTCAATTCTTACAATTGCCACGTCAGTAACCTTTTCTTTTTCTCTCACCTCTTCCAAGTCGGAATAAACCTTACCTGAACAAAGTACTACCCTTTTCACATCTTTTGCCTTTACAGAAGTATCACCAATGATTTCCCTAAATCTCCCTTTTGTGAATTCTTCCAAAGGGGATACCACTTTTGGATGTCTTAATAGGGATTTTGGGGACATGACTATACAAGGTTTTCTGAATTCCCAAGCCAACTGTCTTCTCAGCATGTGGAAGAAATTGGAAGGTTCGGTAATATTGGCAACCACCATGTTATATTCAGCGGAAAGCTGTAAAAATCTTTCAGGGCGTGCATTGGAGTGCTCGGGTCCTTGTCCCTCGTAACCATGTGGCAACAACATCACCAATCCGTTCATTTTACCCCATTTGGATTCTCCTGAAGAAATAAACTGATCAATCATGGTTTGGGCACCATTGGCAAAATCACCAAACTGTGCTTCCCAAATCACCAAGGAGTGTGGGTTGGCCATGTTGTACCCATATTCAAAACCCAAAACCGCATATTCTGACAATAAGGAATTGTAGATATAGAATTGTCCTTTGCTGTCCTTTAATTCTTTGAGGAAATTATAGGGCTTATTGCTATTGGCATCATGGACCACAGCATGTCTGTGAGAAAAAGTACCACGCTGACAATCCTGACCGGTAATACGTACTGTTTTTCCATCTAACAACAATGTCCCGTATGCCAACAATTCAGCGGCCGCCCAATTGAGAGACTTGGTATTGAAGTACATGTCTTTTCTTTGCTTCAGCTGAACATCTATTTGCTTGATGGGCTTAAAACCTTTAGGAACCGAAGTCAATGCTTCGGCAACTTTAATGATCATTTCCTCTGAAACTCCGGTTTCAGGTGATTGGTCAAAATCTTCTGGATTGGATCTCCTCATGGAAAGCCATGCCTGTTCAAATTTGGTGAACTGATAAGGAAGTGGTTTTTCTTTCACCATGTTCAACCTGTCCTGCAAAAGCTGTCGGAACTCCTGATCCATCACTTGTGCTATTTCCGCATCTATATCACCTTTTTCTGTCAGTTTCTTGACGTAGATTTCTCTTGGATTAGGGTGTTTGGAAATGATATTGTAAAGCTCGGGTTGTGTGAATTTGGGTTCATCAGATTCATTATGGCCATGTCTTCGGTAGCAGACCATGTCCACAAAAATATCCTTATCAAATTTCTGACGGAATTCTGATGCCAATCTTGCGGCAAAAACAACAGATTCTGCATCGTCTCCATTGACATGGATAACGGGTGCATCAATCATTTTGGCAACATCAGTACAATAAATAGATGACCTGGCATCGTCAAAGTCCGTAGTGAAACCAACCTGATTGTTGATCACAAAGTGTATGGTCCCTCCGGTATTGTAGCCTTTCAGTCCGGCCATCTGTGTTACTTCATACACAATGCCCTGTCCGGCAACAGCAGCATCTCCGTGAATGAGTATAGGCAAAGCTTTTTTGGAATCTCCTTTGTGCTGAGAATCAATCTTAGCGCGGATAAATCCTTCAACAACAGGGTTGACCGCTTCCAAGTGGGATGGGTTCGGGGCCAATTTCATGTTCACTTTTTTCCCTTCGGGCGTAATGATATCACTGGAAAAACCCATGTGGTATTTCACATCGCCGTCACCCATGGTCAAATCGGGTTTAGCCGTTCCTTCAAACTCGGAAAAAATCTGCTCATAGGTTTTGCCCATGATGTTGGCGAGGACATTGAGCCTACCTCTGTGTGCCATACCGATCATGACTTCTTCTACACCGAGGGAAACGGAGGTATTGATGACGGCATCCAAAAACGGAATCGTGCTTTCTCCACCTTCGAGGGAAAATCTTTTTTGACCTATATATTTGGTATGCAAAAAGTTTTCGAAAACCACTGCTTGGTTCAATTTGGAAAGGATTCTTTTCTTTTCTTCCACTGCGGGATTAAATGCCAAAGCCTCTTTTTCAATTTTGGTTTTTAGCCAATCCAACATTTCGGGTTCCCTTATATAGAGGTATTCAAAACCTATCGACCCTTCATAAATGATTTTGAGGGATTCTACAATTTTAGATAATTTGGTAGTACCAATGCCGATTTCTTTACCTGCCTGAAATTCAGTATTAAGGTCATTCTGGTCAAGACCAAAATCTTCTAGGTCAATCAGGGCTTTCCTGTCCCTTCGTTGACGAACTGGATTTGTATCAGACCTCAAATGTGCTCTTGACCTGTATGCATGAATAAGCGCCCTGACCTTGATTTCTTTGGGCAATTGCTCCATATCCATAATGGTCCCACGGGTTGCCAAGGCACCGTTTGCAGGTTCTTGTTGGGAAGGAGCATTTCCATTGGAAGGCTTTGAAGGCGTTGATTCTTCAATTTCTCCAAATTTGGTAATGGCAAAATCAAAGCCATCAAAAAATGTTTTCCAACTGGAGTCTATGCTTTCAGGATCGTTTTTGTAGTCTTCATATAGCTCGTCGATATAAGCTACATGGGCATTTGAGATGAAGGAATATTTATCCATTATTGCGTTTTTGCTAACTCTTACAAATATATCTTATTCAAATATGATATGGAAACTGTATATTCGTTTAAACGGGTTTTTATTTATGAATTGTAGACTTTAGATTGGAGATATTAGATACAAGATGTAAGACACAAGACGTAAGACAAAAGACCTACTCTTCTCGCAAGCGGTATAAGACCTCATAAGTAATATGAGGGAGACACTCACATGGGCGATTGGCGATAGGGATACTCCTATAAGCAAAAGCAAGAACTTAAATGTACTGAAAGGTACAGAAAATCAAAGAAATCACGGGTAGCAATGATCCATGTCAGGAATCAAAAAAAGCGGCACCTTGGAGGTGCCGCTTTTACGTTTATAGGATTTTAAAATAATTTTTATCTTAATCCAGCAGGCCATGGTTTACCTGTATTGGAAAACAAGGTTACAGTTCCAGTTTCATTGGATGCATTGACCCAACTGAATCTTAATTCTGCACCATTGTTACTGATAAAGTTGAAGGTATAGCCATCACCATACTTGTCTGTTCCGACAAATGTTAGTCTGCCACAAGAATCACTCAATCTGACATTACCATTACCCCAAGTATCACCATAACAAGGCCAGAATCCAAAAGTAGCATCTGACACTGAGTAGGTAGTAGTATTTGCTACTGCAGTTAATGTTACCTGACCAGTAATAGTACCAGCAGCACAAGTACCAAAACCTGAAGACATTGCAGTTGATTCATAGGCAAAAGTGCCTGCCAAATCTGTAGGACAAACCACATTTACGTTGTATAAGAAAGGGGAATCATAGAATAAACCCCCTGCAACGTCTGAACTTCTATTGTCAGGACCGAACACCCTACCATTTACATCAGTAAGAATTAACCTGAATTCG
>NZ_JBGSXS010000115.1:0-8708 GCF_041751335.1 Aquiflexum sp. | reverse complement strand
TGATTTCTCTGATAGCCGCCCTGTAATATAATTTAAGGTCAACAAGAACCTGATCATTTCGTGACCTTCCACTGTGCAATTTCTTGCCCACATCTCCATATCTTTTAGTAAGCATAAATTCAACCTGTGAGTGGACATCTTCAACTCCCTCTTCAATTTGGAACTGCCCCTTTTCAATTTCCAGATAGATTTCTTTTAGGCCTGCTTTTATGGTTTTCAGTTCCTCAGCAGTCAACAATCCTATTTTCTCCAACATGATCGCATGTGCCATCGAACCCCATACATCAAATGGCGCCAAGATAATGTCAAATTCAGGATCCCGTCCGATCGTGAATGATTCTACTTCTTTTTTGGAGCTGATGTCTTTTTGCCAGAGTTTCATGGGGAAAGTAGATTTTAGATTTTAGAATTAAGATTTGTGGTTGCTATTAGCTAGAAGGATAAGGGATGAAGGATGAAGGGTTAAAGATAAGGGATGAAGGATGAAAATGGGGTAAATATTTACGCAATGACACTAATTAAATCGCAATTCAATATAATATGAGGTAGGAGACTGAAATTTCCGGCACATCGGTCATCGGTCATCGGACAACTGGCAAAGAAGCGGATATCCAATCTAAGAAAACATATATTCCCTCAAGATATTGATATAGCCCTCGATTCCTGTTTTGATTTCTTCGTGATAAATATATTCGTCAGGAGAGTGGGATCGGGCGGAGTCGCCGGGGCCGATTTTGATGGATGGATAGGGTATCAGGGCTTGGTCGGATAGGGTAGGGCTGCCGTACAGTTCCAATCCCAAAGCTTTTGCCACGCTAAGGATTTTATGGCCTTCGGGTACTTTGGAGGAATTCAGTCTTTTTGACCGGGGTTTTAAGTCGGCTTTCAAGACGTTTTGGAGTTCTTCTAATGCTTCATCCAATGCATAGCTGTCTGTAACTCTCACATCCAAAGTGTATTGGCAGGTATCGGGAATTACATTATGCTGTGATCCACCTTGAATGATGGTGGCAGTAGCCTTGGTTTTTCCCAAGAAAGGGGACACTTTTTTGAATTGATAATCTTTGATGGTGTTCAGATCGTCCAATGCTTCATAAATGGCATTTACACCTTCCTCCCGGGCGGCATGTCCGGCCTTGCCTTTTACGGTGGCATCGATGACCATAAGCCCTTTTTCGGCTACAGCCATTTGCATTAAAGTAGGTTCTCCTACAATGGCCAATTCAAATTCAGGAAGTTGTCCAAGAATACTTTCAATTCCATTTGCCCCTGAAATCTCTTCCTCAGCTGTCGCTGCAATGATGATGTTGTAGGGGATTTCTTTATTGTAAAAATAATGAAAAGCTGCAATCAGACTTACTAGACATCCTGCGGCATCGTTTGAGCCTAAACCAAATAGTTTGTCATCTTCAACAATGGCCTGAAAAGGATCTTTGGTGTAACCTGAATTGGGTTGGACAGTGTCGTGATGGGAATTCAGAAGTATTGAAGGTTTTTTGGCGTCAAAAAATTTATTGAATGCCCAGATATTGTTACTGCTTTTTTGAAGTGGAATCCCTTCAGATTCCAAAAATTGCTGAATGATGTCTGCGGTATAGTTTTCCTGTTTACTGATTGAAGGGGTCTCTATCAGTTCTTTCAACAATAAAAGTGCATCTTCAAATAAATCATCAATATCAGGTTCTGTCAAATTCATTTTTCTCAAATGCTGAAAATATTGGGTTTCTTCCTGGTCTTGGAAACTTTGGTTGAGATTTGATTGACCAAATTTATTTCCAATTGGAATAAATGGTATTCTCAAGGATTTAGAAATTGATCAAAAAAGATCGTAGCGATGCTTTTCGATGGTTGTACCGGAGAGTTTTCCTTTCGCGGCTAAAAGGAGGTTTTCTGCCTTCCCGATCCATACATGGTTCACACCTTTGTGGAGGGCTGCAAATGCATTGTCTAATTTTGGAATCATACCCGAGTGGATAACTTCTTCTTTCCTCAGTTCAGCATAGATATCTTCATTGATCAGAGGGACAATGGAATTTTCATTTTTCTCATCGATGAGTACCCCAGGTTTATCGAAGCAGAAATATAGTTTTACATCATGTTTTACTGCTAAAGCAGTTGCCATTTTTGAGGCGATACTATCCGCATTTGTATTCAGAAGTTGGCCTTTTTTGTCATGGGTAATGGCGCTGACCACAGGTATGATATTTTCTGATACCAAATAGGTAATTAAATCAACATTTACTTCCTGAATGTCACCCACAAAACCATAATCAATGGTCTTTACAGGTCTTTTGGTGGAACGGATTAGATTACCATCAGCCCCTGTCATTCCCAAGGCATTCTGTTTTAAACTTTGCAGTTTGGCTACAATTTGCTTATTGATCAATCCGGCATACACCATGGTGACAATATCCAGGGTATCTTTGTCTGTAATTCTTCTTCCATCTACCATTTGGGGCATAACGCCAAGGTTTTCACCAAATTTTGAGGCCATTATTCCTCCTCCGTGGACAAGGATTTTCTTTCCAGGAAACCTGGAAAATAAATAAAGAAACTCATCCAACTTTTCAGGGAAGTCGATGACATTTCCACCGATTTTGATAATACTGATATTCATGGTTTATAGGTTTAAGCGCATTTCAATTTATTTAGCCTAAAATTTGGCTGATTACTGCTTGGGCAGCATATATTCTGTTATTGGCCTGTTCCTGAACAAGACTTCTTGGACTGTCCAATAATTCATCCGACAACTCAAGGTTTCTCCTGACTGGAAGGCAATGCATTATTTTGGCATTTTTGGCTTTTTTCAAATGCTTTTCAGTTAGCATCCAAGAATGATCTGTAGTAATGATTTTTCCATAATCGGTGAAAGCAGACCAGTTTTTGACATAAACAAAATCAGCATTTTCCAAAGCTTTTTGTTTATTGTATTCAATTTTGGCACCTTGGGTAAAAGCCTCATCTAGTCCGTAACCTTCGGGAAAAGTAATCGTTAGGTCATGACCGCAGCCTAAGGCCCATTCTGAAAAAGAATTGGCCACAGCATGTGGGATGGCTTTGATGTGAGGGGCCCAAGTCAATACCACTTTTGGTTTATTTTCCTTGGTCCAATTTTCTTGGATCGTGATCATATCTGCCAGACTTTGGAGGGGATGGCGGATGGCACTTTCCAAACTGATGACAGGTTTTCCGGAATATTTTATAAACTGGTTGATTACAAAATCTTCAATGTCCTCTAGTTTATTTGTCAAACTGGGAAATGCTCTGATGGCCAGTATATCAAAATATGTCCCTAAAACTGCCGCAGCATCCTTGATATGTTCGATGTTGCCTTTGTTCATAACCACACCCTCTTTCATTTCCAAAGCCCAACCTTCTTTGTCCATATTCATAACAATGGCATCCATTCCCAGCTGCTGCGCAGCTATTTGAGTACTTGCCCTGGTCCTGAGTGATGGATTCAAAAATATGCAACCAATCCTTTTTCCCTCTCCTTTTGCCTTGTCAACCCATGGGTTTTCTTTGTATTGAAGGGCCTGTTGGATAAGTCTTTCAGCTATTGTTTTATTTTCAAACCTGGTGAAGTTTTCCATCTTAATGTAAAAGCTGCCTTTAAATGACAACTTTGGTTTATTTAAATCAATATTTTCTTTAAACTATCCAAAAACGAAGATAGTTCTTTCATTTCAATATTTAAAGGTGGGAGCAAACGAATGGTATGTTTTCCGGCTGAACTTCCTGTAAATATTTTGTATTTATTTACTAATTCAGAACGGACTGGTCCAGCCTCCCTGTCTAGGTCAATCCCGATCATCAAACCTTTGCCACGGACCTCTTTAACTCCAGGGATGTTTTTTAATTCTTGGATCAAAAACTCTCCCATTTTTTCAGCCTCTTCCATTAAGTTTTCTGATTCCAAGACTTCCAATACGGCCAACCCAGCGGCACATGCCAAGTGATTACCTCCAAAGGTAGTGCCAAGTAAACCATAAGAGGCTTTGAAATCTGGGTGTATCAGCACGCCACCGATAGGGAAGCCATTTCCCATTCCTTTTGCCATGGTGATCAAGTCGGGTACCAATCCTGCCACCCATTGGTGGGCGAAGAATTTACCCGTCCTACCATATCCTGATTGGACTTCATCCAATATTAGCTTGGCACCAAATTCTTTTGCTAATCCGGAAATGGAAAGCAGAAACTCCGGTTCAGGAATATGGATTCCCCCAACCCCCTGAATACCTTCAATAATAATGCCTGCAATATTTCCTTGTTGAAGCTGATTTCCTACTGCACTAATATCTCCCCATGGTAGAATGTGTGCATCTCCTCTTTGATTGGAGGGTGCTATGATTTTGGCATTGTCAGTAAGTACCACTGCACCGGAAGTTCTGCCATGAAATGCGCCCGAAAAAGAAATGAAACCAGATTTCCCAGTCGCAAAAGAGGCCAATTTTAAAGCGTTTTCATTGGCCTCGGCACCTGAGTTGCACAGAAAGAGATTGAATTCCCGATATCCTGATAACTCACCCAACTTATTGGCCAAAAGCTTTTGAAGCGGTATTTGAACAGAATTGGAATAGAAAGTAATCAGATCCAATTGCTCTTTCAATCTGTTGTTGAAATGCGGGTGGCTGTGTCCGATTGATATCACGGCATGCCCGCCATAAAGGTCTAAATACTCTTCACCTTTATCATCCCACAGTTTAGCGCCAAGAGCCTTTATAGGAGTCACATTCATTAAAGGATATACATCAAATAAATTCATGGTCTGTAGTTTAAAAGCCGATGCTTTTGAGATTTAATCCGGTTGTCTCTTCCAAACCAAAAGCAAGGTTGAAATTTTGAACTGCTTGCCCGGAAGCTCCTTTTAGCAGGTTGTCAATGGCTGAATAGGCAACGAGTTGCCCATTTGCCACTTGGGTATGAACAATGCATTTATTGGTGTTTACAGCTTGTTTCATGTCAATATCCTTTTCAGATACATGTGTGAAAGGAGCGTCTTTATAAAATTCCCGGTAAGCTTGAATGACTTCTTCATTTGTTCCTGAAAATGGGAAATAGGCTGTAATCCAAATCCCTCGGGGGAAGTTTCCTCTATATGGGACAAACAGAAGGTTTTGGTCAAAGCTTTTTTGCAATTGTCCAAAAGTCTGATTTATCTCCTTAAGGTGCTGATGGGCGAAGAGCTTGTAAACAGACATATTGGAGCTTCTATAACTGAAATGCGAAGTCTCGTTTAACTTTTTACCGGCACCAGTGCTTCCGGTGATGCCAGAAATATGGACATCATCCTTGATCCAACCCTTAAGAACTGCTGGAGCCAAGGCCAGTTGAATTCCCGTGGCAAAACAACCTGGATTGGCAATTTTTTTGGCAGACTTGATTTTGAATTTATTGACTTCAGGGAGACCGTAAACAAAACCATTGCTTTCATCCCGAAAATCCGTGCTTAGGTCGATGATTTTTGTCTCTTCCGGAAAAGGATGTGTTTCCAAAAAGCCTTTCGTCTCACCATGGGGCAATCCCAAAAAGACGGCATCAATGCCTTCTGTTTCCACTTTATCGGTGAAGATCAAATCTGTATCTCCGATCAAGTCAGGATGGGCATCTGTTACTTTTTTCCCTTTTTGGCTGTTGCTGTGCACATATACCAACTCGCAATTAGAATGATGCACCAATATTCTCAGTAATTCCCCACCTGTATAACCGGCAGCACCAATGATCGCTGTTTTAATCTTCATCATGATGGTTGACTTGATGGAAAATTGCAGTTTGGTTTCCTAGAATTCTGGTAAATCCTTTGACATCTTCGCCTGTATATCCTTTGTTCATTTCCCCATAACTACCAAATTTGGAAGCCATCAGGTCATGTTTGGATTCTATGCCGATCAATTGGAACCGATAGGGGTGGAGCATCACTTTTACAGTTCCGGTTACAAACTCCTGAGTACTTTCCATGAAGGCTTCAAGATTTCTCATGACAGGGTCCAAATAATGGCCTTCATGCAGGTGGTTTCCATAAAACTCGGATAACTGATTTTTCCAAAAAGTTTGCCATTTGGTCAAGGTATGTTTTTCGAGCAATTGATGGCCTTTGATGATGATCAAAGCTGCGGCAGCTTCAAAACCCACTCTGCCTTTTATTCCAATAATGGTATCGCCTACATGGACATCTCGGCCTATGCCAAATGGTGCTGCGATCTCTTGGATCTTTAAAATTGCGTCAACCGGATTTTCAAAAGATCGGCCATTTACTGATTTGATTTCTCCTTTTTCGAATCCAATTTCCAATGTTTCACTTGCTGACTTAGAGACCTGAACAGGCCAGGCACTTTCCGGTAAGGTTTGATTGGACGTTAAAGTTTCTTTCCCACCAACAGAAGTCCCCCAAATTCCTTTATTGATGGAATAAACAGCTTTCTCAAAATTCATGGAAACACCATGTTTTTTGAGGTAGGCAATTTCTTCTTCCCGAGTCAATTTGAGATCACGAATAGGAGTGATGATTTCAATATCAGGAACAATGGTCTGAAAAATCATATCGAATCTCACTTGGTCATTGCCTGCACCTGTACTGCCATGGGCTACGGATTTGGCACCGATTTTCTTTGCGTACTCCGCTAAAGTTTTTGCCTGAAGTATTCGCTCGGCACTGACAGATAGGGGGTAGGTCTGGTTTTTAAGTACATTTCCAAACACCAAGTATTTGAGGACTTCCTCATAATAAGTTTTGGTGACGTCAAGAACTGTAAATGAAGCAATTCCTAAACTATTTGCACGGGCTTCCACTTCTTGAAGTTCATCGGCAGCAAAACCACCGGTATTGATCAAGACAGCATGGACTTCATAACCAAGATCTTTGGATAAATGCAAGGCACAAAAAGTCGTGTCCAATCCACCGCTGTAAGCTAATACGATTTTTTTCATTTTGGATTTTTTTGAATTGCCATTAAGGTTGATATTCTGAGATGGCATTTGGTTTAAAATAGGCCGAAAGTTTTGTCTTTAGTCTTTTTGATATTGAGCATCACATATTTCTTCAATCGTGTCCACCGCTCGAATAATTTGATGTTTTTCTTGAAATCTTCCCGGAGTGCAACGTCCTGGACTTTGGCTTTTTTGGAAGGATCATACAGCATGGCTGTGCAAAGACAGTTTTGTCTTGCTTTACTTTTGAGTATTTCCACGTTTACACAGCTATTACAGCCTTTCCAGAATTCTTCATCATCCGTCAAATCCGAGTAAGAAACAGGAATGTAGCCTAAACCCGAATTGATCTTCATCACTGCGGCACCTGTGGTCAAACCGAAGATTTTGGATTCAGGGAATTTGGTATGGCTTAATTTGAATATTTCGCTTTTGATCTGACTGGCCAGACCAAATTTACGGAATTGGGGAGCTACGATCAATCCAGAATTGGCCACGAATTTTCCATGTCCCCAGGCTTCAATATAGCAAAAACCTGCCCATTCCCCTTTTTTGGTTGTAGCAATAACGGCCTTCCCTTCCTTCATTTTTGTTTTAATGTATTCGGGAGATCTTTTGGCTATTCCGGTTCCTCGTGCTTTAGCTGATTCCTCCATTTCAAGAGTAATCGTTTCAGCATAGTCACTGTCTTTTTCAGTAGCCGGTCTTATGATAAAGGAATGATTTTCCATTTTGTCCAAAGGGAGATAAATGAATGGTTGCTGACCTTTTGGGTCAAATAATTAAATGTATATGTGATTATGCTATTGTAGGTTATCCACTTAGGACACCAAGGGGTATTACAGGGGCATTGCCCTGAAACTGTTCCTAAATCTCCTAAATGGAGTTAAAAATGACATAGCAGCGCAGACCATTGCAAATAAAGCAGTGGAATATGATTGAAACGCTATGTTGTTGCTGTTTGACATTTAATTGGAAAACGTACACAAATGTTACAAGGATTGAAATAAGATGCAAGGATTCTTGCTATTTATTTAGGGATTGTATGGTATTTTTGGTTTAATGGTTATTTGGTTATTTGTTTTTTTCAAAGTTGTAGTTTTTGATGTGGATTTTAGGTTTTGCCATTTAAATATAATCAGAAACCGGTTATCCGCTTTTTTGCAGGGAACTCAATATTCCACTTCATACAGGTTGGAAGTCCGAAGTACCGGACATTTCAGTTTCTTTGTGAGAATTATAATGAATTACTATTTTACTGGCATCATTGCGTACATACATAAATCAGAAAACCAAAATCAGCTTTTCGACATTTCTTTTAAAGCCTCTACAAATACATCTAATTCTTTTGGAGTGGTGTAAATGTTCGGAGTAATTCTACAGCCTACCACTCCAGCATAATTAATGCCAACAGTATAGATTTTGTATTTATCCATCAATGTTTTTGCCATTTCATTCGGGTCCATTCCTTCAATCCCCACATTGGCTATTCCACATGACCGGGAAGGGTCTTCAGGGGTGTTCACATTTATCCCGGGGATATTTCTGACTTGGTCAGACCAATAGCGTTGCAGGTATCTTAGCCTCGCTTCTTTTCTTTCTGCGCCTACCATTTCAAAATAATCAAGCGCATCATTTAATGCCAGGTCGGTTGCTACAGGATGGGTTCCGGTGTGGTTCAGGTTTTTGATGTTGGCATGGTCCAATTGATATGGTGCTAAAAGAGGCCATATTTTATTGATTTTGTTCTTTTTGACATACAACAGGCCTGCACCAAGCGG
>NZ_JBGSXS010000114.1:0-1683 GCF_041751335.1 Aquiflexum sp. | reverse complement strand
ATCTCGATATATTACATGATAAGCAGAGCCTTCGCGAAAAATTGGGGTACCTCCCTCAGGATTTTGGGCTATATCCTAGAATATCAGCTGAAGTCATGTTGGACCATATCGCACAAATGAAAGGGGTAATCAATAAGTCTGAAAGGAAAGACCTCGTGAATTCGCTCTTAAACAAGGTCAACTTATATAAGGATAGAAAAAAGGCTTTGGGTACCTTTTCCGGAGGTATGAGACAACGATTTGGAATTGCACAGGCATTGGCAGGGAATCCTTCATTGATAATTGTGGATGAACCGACAGCCGGATTGGATCCTTCAGAAAGAAACAGGTTTTACAATTTGCTAAGTGAACTAGGGGAAAATACCATCGTCATTTTATCCACCCACATTGTGGAGGATGTAAGTACCCTTTGTTCTCAAATGGCTATTATTTGTTTGGGTGAAGTACTCATGCAGGGTAAACCCTCTGATGGAATCAGTAAATTGGAGGGACAGATTTATCAAAAAAGTATCTCTAAAGAAGACCTTTCTCAATACAAAGGACAGTTTGATGTCATTTCCACACAATTGAAAGAGGGGAAATTAAATCTAAGGATAAAGAGTGAAACAGAGCCGGGAAGTGGTTTTGTATCGACAGTCACCAGTTTGGAGGACGTATATTTCAGCTACATCTCTCAAAAAGTGGACCCGATAACTTTATAAGCTATGCAGGATTTTTGGAATATTTTCAAATTTGAAATCCGTTACAGGTTTTCCAGGCCGGCGACTTACGCCTATTTTGGGATGTTGTTTGCCATAGCGTTTTTGTTGCTTGGAGGAGGTTTTACACCTGCTTCTGAAAAAGTCTATCATAACTCTCCATATGTAATTGCCTCACTTCAATCCATCATTTCGATTTTTGGGGTTTTGTTGGCATCAGCCATCATGGGGGTCCCGATTTATAGGGATTTAGAACACAAAACAGGAACATTTATGTTCAGTTACCCCCTCACCAAAACCGCATATTTTATGGGCCGGTTTTGGGGTTCTTTTGTAGTACTGCTGTTTATCACCACGGGCGTAATGTTCGGAATGTATTTCGGTAGTCTGATTGGTGCTGCTACAGGTTGGACAGAAGCAGAACGTTATGGCCCACATGTATTGATGAACTATATACAGCCTTGGCTGACTTTGGTGCTTCCCAACATGTGGATTGCAGGAACTCTTTTCTTTGCCCTGATTATTTTTACACGAAATATCAAATCCATTTATTCAGGAGGAATTGTCCTGTTTATTGCTTATTTACTTTCCAATTTCTTAGCTCAGGATATTGAAAATAAAGACTTGGTTCAGCTCCTCGACCCTTTTGCGCTGAATACTTTCAATTACGAAACGAGATACCTCACTCCGTTCGAACAAAACACATTTATCTTACCACTTCAGGGCAATCTTTTGTTGAATAGAGTGATTTGGTCATTGGCGGGGTTGGTGTTTTTTGTTACAGCTTATTGGAAGTTCAGTTTTACTTATTTCTTTCAGGAAAGACTTAAAGGGACTAAAAAACCTGAAAAAGAAGAGGTCTATCAAGCACCTTCCCAAGTCAAGGTTTTCCCGGATTTCTCCAGAAAATATCAGTGGTTAAGCTTAGTGGCTTTGAGTAAAATAGAAGTTAATAATATCCTTAAAGATATTTATTTCAGATCAA
>NZ_JBGSXS010000113.1:0-4062 GCF_041751335.1 Aquiflexum sp. | reverse complement strand
GGCATGTCCATGTATTGGGCAATTGTCACACTTACTACAGTTGGATTTGGAGACATCACACCCATTACCCCTTGGGGCAAATTTTTTGCTTCTGTGATTATGTTGATGGGTTATGCCATTATTGCGGTCCCTACCGGGATAGTGACATCTGAGCTGACATCTGCAAAATTTCAAGAAGATAGAAGGAAGGAAAAGGAATGCAGTTCATGCCATCGATCAGGGCATGATAAGGATGCAGCTTATTGTAAGTATTGTGGGGATAAACTCTAATCTGTCAAAGCTACAAAAACCATTCTAGAGTAACTTTCATCTCCGTACAGATACAGTCTGTTTTTTTCAATCTGATAAGCATTAGCCGCTTTAATGGCTTTTAAAAAATTCTCCTCAAATTCTAATACAGGAAAAGTAGTGGATTCGGATTTTGGAATATATTCTCTGTCTTCCATGGATACAATGAATGATATATCTTCATCAACTTTTTCAAAGCAACCATAAAATTGATAGGAAAAAGTGCTGGCCTCAAATTTTGGAAGATCAGTGCAAAATCCTGATTCCTCGATTTCTTCATTGAAGTGGAGGGTAATTTTTATCATGTTATCATAATCCTCTCCATTGAGCGCAAAATTTGCAACTCTAGCCATACAAGTGAGGTTATCCAGATGCGGGGTATTGAGGTTTTGGAATCCCGCAAATTCCCAAGTACTATAAAAATCAAAAGTCCCCTCTCTGTCTGAAATATCAAAGTCGCAAATACTCCTCCTTTTTACTACTTCTGTTGGATCAATTACTTCCTCTTCCACATGATTAGGCATTTCCTCTTTTACACAGGAAAAAATAAATAAGATTATAAAAATAAAAAAAGACGAGTTTTTCATGGCCAGGAAATCATCAACTATAACGTCAATTTAATCTTAAATATTTTAAAAGCCAAACCAATCATTATTAGGTATTTGTATTTTACCTTTAATCCAATCTTGGTAAACTCAATTTATATTTGACCGCTATCAATCGGATACTGATGATGACAGAAATAGATATCAACAGATTGTAATCCCTTTCCAACCCTAAATAATTTAAAACCAAATATAGAATCGCACCGGTCAGGCAGGCAGAGGCATATATTTCTTTGCTGAACAAAATAGGGATTTCATTGGTCAAGGTATCCCGAATCACTCCACCCATCACGGCTGTGAACATCCCCATGATGGCCGCAATTTCAGGTCTTACACCCAAACTGAGTGCTTTTTCCACTCCCAAAACCGTAAAAAAAGCAATCCCTAAAGTATCAAACAAAAACATGGTTTTCCTGAGTTTGAGCAAAATTCCCGGAAAAATAAATGCTGCCAATACTCCCAGTAAAATCGCATATAAAAAATGGATATCTCCAATCCAAACCAATGGATATGAGCCCAAAAGAACATCCCTTAATGTACCACCACCTATGGCCGTGATAAACCCTGTAAACCCTGCACCAAAAAGGTCATGCTCCCTGTCCCGGACAGCAAGGGCTCCGGATATTGCAAAAACAAATGTGCCTACCAGTTCAAGTGGGTATTGTAAATCCATATAATAATTTTATCAATAATGATTATCTGCTTCTTTGCCAGTAACCCAATATTCGCTTTCAAACGGGTCGGAAGTCCGATGTCGGAAGTCCGATGTACCGGACATTTCAGTTTCCTACCGAGAATTATATTGAATTACCATTTTACTGGCATCAATGGGTACATACGTATTATCCATTCAAAGGAAATTGTTTTTTGAATGCTTTAAAAGCATATCCTTGTTTTTTGATATTCTTAGCTAAATCTCTATCTTATTGAATTATTACAAATTATAGCACAAAAATCAAATGAAAGAAAGATTGAATACTTCGATACAATCCCTCAGCCTTATTTTAGTCGCCGCAGGTCTGGCATGGGTGGTGTGGTCCAATGATACCACCATGAAGGATATGTTGACTTATCTGATTTTTGTGACTTTGGTGATTGAGGCATCAAGTCTTTATCTCATCGGTAAAATTTATCCTGAAAGCCATACCACCTACAAAATTGGTATCATTGCCTCTTTATTGGTTTTATTGGGGGTAAAAAGTATGCTCCCTGACTTTTTTATCCCATTGACCATTTTGGTTTTTGCGGTCAATTTTATGTATAATTTTTATACAAACAACAAAAGAAGGAAAGGTGCATTCAAAAGAAGGGATAACAATAAAATGAGGTCGAGGTAGTGTTTAATTTTTCGGCATGTATTTTGAAAAGGTATATTCAGTTCGGTAATATCTAACAGAATTACGTCATAATCACACTGTAAATTGATTGACTGTACCTTCAGATCAAAGGTAATTTTCTATACCTATTACCTTGATATTACTTTAAATTCAAACTAATCAGAAATCATGATAAAGAGATTTATACTAGTACTTTTATTTTTCATTCCCTTATCAATGGCATTTGCACAGGCAAAGTTGGACAGGATGCTACAAGAACGTGAAAGCATGCACAGAGAATGGAAAGTTTCGGAGTCAAAAAAAACCGGGATTTTCGGTAATAGGACCAAAAAAGACATGATTGAAACCAATGAATGGATGCAGCGCATCATTCAAAAAGACAATCAAATCATGGAGGAATTGAGGTTAATGAGTGAAATCGAAAAGACAGAGATCACTTATGAAAAAAATGATTACAAGTTTATTTCCCAAAAGCAGGAAAGAGAGATTGCCTTGCTCAAAAGGGCATTGGAAGAAAAGGACCTACAAGTAGTAGAAAAGAAATCCGGTCAAAGGATTTTTGAATGGACAACTTTTATCTTTTTGCTCAGTACGCTTGGTCTGGGGTATTTTTATTGGAGAAAGGTCAAGGGTTGATTTTGCTGCTGTTCGATACCGAATATTCGGTATCGAACGACAGATAATTAGGACTTGTAATCCGAGTAAAAGCCCGACTGGATTTAACTGGATTTGCAATCTAAGGAAACTCTTTACCCAAGTCTTGATTCTTGTCTCTTGTCTCTCGCTTCTAATCTCTCACATCTCGCATCTCTCCCAATCACTTCAACCTCGCAATAGGAGTCCTTCCCCCTTTGGTTTTTTCATCAATGCTTACCAAAACCTCTGCATCTAATGGAAGAAATACATCTACCCTTGAGCCAAATTTGATAAAACCGAATTCACCACCTTGTTCCAAAGGCGTTCCTTCCTTGACATACCATTTGATCCTTCTTGCCACGGCACCGGCAATTTGCCTGACCAAGATTTTGACCCCACTTGAATGTTTTAGCACCATGGTAGTCCTTTCATTTTCAAAACTGGATTTTGGATGCCAGGCAACAAGGTATTTACCGGGATGGTATTTAAAATATTCCACTATGCCTTTGATGGGGGAGCGGTTGACATGGACATTGATGGGGGACATGAAAATGGAAATCTGTTTCCTGCTTTCATGAAGGTATTCATTCTCGAGCGTTTCTTCGATGACTACAACTTTCCCGTCTGCCGGTGCAAAGACAAGCTTTTCCTCATCAGGAAGCTGAATATAAGGATTGCGGAAGAACTGGAGGATTAGAATATAGATAATGATGCTGAAAAGTAGCACAAGATTCAGTGTGGTATCCTGTTCAGGAATGATTTGGGAGAGTCCAAAATTGATGGCCGCTAAAATGATCAGTAGCCAAAAGAGTAATTTTCTTCCTTCTTTGTGTATAGACATGATGATAAATTTAAAAGGCTGTGAATGTTCCCATTCACAGCCCAAATATAATAAACTTTCTTTGGAGACGAGATTAGAATCCTCCCCTGTAGGTATAGGTCTTTGCAACTTTGTCAATCGCAACGATATAAGCAGCGATTCTCATCGGTACATCATATTTTAGAGACGCTTCATACACATGGTCAAAAGCATCTTTCATGATCCTATCTGACCTTCTGTTGACCCTTTCTGCAGTCCACTTGTAACCGAGTCTATTTTGAACCCATTCGAAATAAGAGACAGTCACACCACCTGCATTCGCCAGGATATCGGGTACAGCCATAATTCTTTTTTCATTGATAATGGCATCTGCTTT
>NZ_JBGSXS010000112.1:0-2171 GCF_041751335.1 Aquiflexum sp. | reverse complement strand
GATAGTTTTGATACATAGATTTTACTTTTTTATAATTGCTTTACTCACACCATTCTTGGTGCCAATGGATGCGTTTGCCCAAACCAATCCTGAACTTGGTTTACCGCTGATTTCAAATTACACCTCTAAAATTTATAAAGGACACTCTCAGGTATGGAGTGTAATACAAGATGACAGAGGTATCATGTATTTTGGTACTACCTCCGGGATTACAGAGTTTGATGGCGTAAATTGGAAACAGATTAAATTACCCGGAGTAGGTGGTAATGCCATTGTAAGGACAATGGGAAAAGACAAAAACGGCGTTATCTACTACGGAACTGTCAATGAATTTGGATTTTTGTCTATCAATGAATTCGGAAATACAGTTGCCATTTCCTTAACCCATTTGATACCGGAAGAGGCCAAGGGATTTTCAATAATCTCATCAATTCAAAACTCAGGTGAAGATGTGTATTTTTTTTCGTCTGAATATTTGTTCAGAATCAAAGACGATATCACCAATCCCGAAAATGGAGTAAAAATTTGGAAATCAGAGACAGCATTTCTCTCAAGTTTTAATCACCATGATCAAATTTATTTGATTCAGCGGGATAAAGGCCTGTTTAAACTAGTAGGTGAAGATTTCGTGCTTATTCCAGATGGAGAATTCTCAATCAATAATAGGGCCTTGGTTTTATTGCCTTATGCAAATGGTCAGAAAGAAGAAGATCAGTTTTTGTTCCCTTCTACAACTAATGGGATTTTTATTTATGACGGAAGTAAGTTCAAAAAACTACCCACGGAAATCGATGACCAATTAAAGACTGGATTATTGTATAGGGGTATAATTTTACAGGATGGCAATTACATGATCACTATTAATGGTCGGGGAGCATTTGTGATAACTCCACAAGGTAAATTGATCCAAAAAATCAACTCTGACGTGGGTATCCAAGATGATTCTATTTATGCCATTTACCTTGATTCTTCTGGCTTACTTTGGTTGGGTATGGACAATGGCATTGCCAAAATAGAATTCAATTCTTTACTTACCCGATTTGCCAGAGAATCAGGAATCAAATCGGCTGTACTTTCAATTACAAGGTCAAATGATTTACTATATGCAGGTACAACCTCCGGAGTATATGTCCTACACCCTATTAAGCGTCTTTTTGAACTAGTACCTGAAACTGAAGGATCTCAAGTATTTACACTGATCAATGATGGCGAAAACCTTTTGATCCCTACGCCTTTTGGTTTAGGTGAATTAAAGCCAAGGTCTCCCAGAATGAATAAAATATCTAATCCAGAATTTAGAGCGCTTACCTATAAAATTACCAAAAACAAAGAAGATAGGCTTTGGATTGGTAGTGCTTTTGGCATTTCTGTATTTAAAAGAAACACTAAACCCAATGAATTTTCGTGGATTCAAGAGGGTGAACTATTGGAATTCAAGCTTGGTGTTTATTCGTTGGCTGAAGGCAGTGACGGGAGTATTTGGGCAGGAACTCATTCCGGAGAAGCTTACAGGATTACCCCCAATTTGCTACAAAATGATAAACTTGACCTTTCGAACTCAAAGATGGAGGTTTTTGGTTCAGAAAGGGGTCTGGAAAATGGACCCGGAGCAATTTACGGTGTAAATGGGGAAATTTATTCCCTTACAGAAAATGGGTTGGTCAGGTATAATTCAGCGTCTGAAAAATTTGAAAAAACAGATGTTTTCGGTGAAATCAAGATTGATTTTTCATCAACAGATAATTTTTCATTAACTGAGGACAAGACCGGAAAGGTCTGGATAAGTATCAATAATAAAATCCGGATTGCAAACCCACTCCCGGATGGCAGCTATAAATTAGAGGATAACCTCTTTAGTGCATATCCCGGAGAAGATATCATTACCATTTTCCCTGAAGGTGATGGTACAGTATGGTTGGGCAGTGGTGAGGGATTGTTTAGAATGGAGGGACAAAGTGCTATTGATAAAAAATTTGAGGTAATCCTTAGACTGGTATCAACAAAAGAGGACACATTAAGTATCTCTAGAAGCAATCAAGAACCCATCAGCTTAGAAAACAGAAACAATTCCCTAAAATTCGAATATGCCGCTCCTTTTTATGAACAAGAAGAAAGGACGGTTTATCAGACGTACTTGGAAGGATTCGATAATGATTGGTCTCCATGGAACA
>NZ_JBGSXS010000111.1:0-1906 GCF_041751335.1 Aquiflexum sp. | reverse complement strand
AAGACCTGACGGGTAGAGGAACCTTTGATGCCCATTTTCTTTTCTTCTTCGTTCATCGTGATGCCACCGAAACCTTTTTCAACAATAAAAGCGGTCAGGTTTTTATCATCTTCGATTTTGGCAAAAACGATAAAAATATCTGCAAAGCCGGCATTGGAGATCCACATCTTCTGTCCATTGATGAGGTAGTGTTTTCCATCTGCAGTCAAGGTAGCTTTGGTCTTGCCGCTGTTGGCATCCGAACCAGCATCGGGTTCGGTCAGACAGTAGCATGCCGCCCATTCTCCTGTGGCCAACTTGGGGAGGTATTTTGATTTTTGCTCTTCTGTACCATAGTACAAAATAGGCAAAGTCCCGATCCCGGTATGAGCACCATAAGTGGTAGAAAATGAACCTGCACCCCCAATAATATCGGCAATCAGCATGGAGGTATTGAAACTCATCCCCATACCACCAAATTCTTCAGGGACAGAGATGCCCAATAGTCCGAGTTCACCTGCTTTTTTGAAAATTGAAGGAACAAGCTCCGGGTTTTTCATACTGTCAATTTCCTCGATTTTGGGATGGATCTCCGTATCGATAAAATCCTGACAGGCCTGCGCCATCATTTTTTGCTCCTCAGAAAACTCCTCAAATATGAAGATCTCCTGCGCCGCGGTTTCCTTGATCAGGAATTCACCGCCGTTAATTGAGTTTTTGGTTACTGTTGACATATATTTTATTACTTAAAGATTCATTTTAATGTGGTAGAAGCGAGATGCGAGATGCGAGAGATTAGACTCCGGGATAACGATCATTGGAAGTGGTCAATATGGATTAGATTCTACACTGAATTTGAAACCAATAATCATTTTTTGGATTTCATCTATGTCCTGATTCATTGAATCGAAAAGTTCCTGATCCAAAAGACCCACCCTATGGGCAATAATTGTCTGGGTCTCCAATTCAAAACTTTCTCCTAAACTGATGTCAAGGCAATTGGTAAATGCCCTAGATGTGTTTCTTGCTGAGCCCTCTGCAATATTTGAAGGTATGGATACACTAGATCTTCTCATTTGTGAGGTCATTCCAAACTTTTCTTCAGAAGGAAAAGTAGCAGTCATATGATAGACTTTGACGGCTAAATCAACTGATTTTTGCCAAACTTTAAGATTTTTAAAATTGTGTTTCAGTTTCATGATCCAATGATTTAAATTGTCAATAATTCATTTATCCTTTTTTATTTATCTCAGCTCTCGCTTCTCACGTCTCGCTTATCGCTTCTCAAATTTCACATCTACCTCAACAACTCATACACCCCCGCTACACCCTGTCCGCCGCCAACGCAAGCCGTCACCATGCCGTATTTTTTGTTTTGTCTGCGGAGTTCGTTGAATAATTGGACGGATAGTTTGGCGCCGGTACATCCTAGGGGGTGACCAAGTGCTACTGCGCCGCCGTTGACGTTGACTTTGTTGATGTCCATCTCCAGGGATTTGATGACCGCCAAACCTTGGGCAGCAAAGGCCTCATTCAATTCAATTAGGTCTATCTTATCCAAGGTCAATCCTGCCTGCTTGAGGGCTTTTGGAACTGCCTCTCTGGGTCCTATTCCCATTATTCTTGGTTCTACCCCAGCAACTGCATAAGCCATCATCCTTGCGATGGGCTCCAGATTCAGTTCTTTGACCATTCGCTCTGACATGACCACCACAAATGCGGCACCATCAGAGGTTTGGGAGGAATTACCTGCTGTCACCTGTCCACCCATTTTAAAGGCAGGCTTTAAGTTCGCAAGGCCTTCCATGGAGGTTCCCGGCCTTGGTCCTTCATCTGTGTCCACGATAGACTTCCTGGTTTTTCTTTTTCCATTTCCATCGATATAAGTTTCTTCCACTTCCACAGGCACGATTTCGTCTTTGAATTT
>NZ_JBGSXS010000110.1:0-5637 GCF_041751335.1 Aquiflexum sp. | reverse complement strand
ATCAGGTTGTTCGCTTTTTGGGGATTTGGAAAAGTCTTCTCCGTTGAATTCAGTGATTTTGTCACCTACCATTAACTGATAATAAGCCTTTGAATCCGGATGAATTTGTGTGATCGTACCATTTTTATCTGTTCTAATTCCCCAAAGGTGCAAAAGCTCATCCTTTTCAAAAGTCTCAGCAACAGAAATCCCAATACTCAAAAGTTGTTTTTTTAGAAATCCCAGAAGGTCATCTTTTCCATAAATGTATTTCTTGAAAAAGTCTTTGATAACAGACTGCTGAATAAACCTTCCAAATACTATAGATTCAAATTCCTCAAAAGAATACCCGATTTTATTTTCGCAAAACCTTTGCCACATTTCATTCATTACTTCCTGTAACGATGAGTTTTCATCAATTAGCATGAGGTCCAAGCACAGTGAAATTAAAGCGCCATGGGTATAGATACTCACTTTTTTATTTGGAATTCCTGCTTTGTAACCATCAAGCCATAAATCAAAACTTGATTCCATGATTGATTGATTTTTCCAACCAAAGCTGTCGAAATCTTTTTGAATCTCTTTTTGAAGTATTTCCAAATATTCTTCCAGTTGGAAATAACCGCATTTCAATAGATACAAATCTCCCATGTAGGTGGTTATTCCTTCCATGATCAATCCAGATTCAAGATAGACCTCTTTGGAAAGGTCGTAAGGGAGTAGGGGTTTTGGCCTTATTCTACAAACATTCCAAAAGTGATATAATTCGTGTGAACAGACTCCTATCAATTCGTCCATTTGCTTTTTTTCTGTCAGACTTTCTGCTGGTCCAAAAGTTACTACGGTCGAAAAGGCATGTTCAACACCATGATAATGTTTATAGGGCAAAAGTTGAATAATGAAATGATAATCTGTTGCCGGAAAATCTCCAAAAGCTTCAATTTGGGTTTTGGTGAATGATTGGAAGGCTGACTTCAAGGTTTCTCTATCAAAAAATATTTCACCATTCAGCCAAATATGGAAAGTCGAATTATTTATTTGATAACTGAGGTGTTCTAGGTTTTTACTTGCAATCAATGGGCTGTCCATTAGTTCTTGAAAATCGTTTGCCTTCCAATTTAAATGCCCATTTTTAGAAAGTGAGGTAGCAACCTTATAAGAATCCGGAAGATCTACTACTATCCCAATTTCTTCATTTTGCCTATTCGTAACATCAAAAATAAAGTTGGTGAAATTCAGGTATAACTGCTGTTCATCAGACCAACATCCGCCTGCATCCATCCTATTACAGTAAAATTCATAATGTACAGAATAAATACTTTTTTTCTCAGAAGAGAATTCCCATAGGTCTTTTGAGATTTTTTTCCACAAAATTTTCCTCCCCTCACACCTTACTCCAAAGCCTTTTAGAAACTGAGCATAATTAGTTAATTCATATCTTCCTGGCCTCCATGAAGGCAATTGAAGTTGAACAGTTTCATTTTCAATACATTCTAAAGAAAGATGAATCTGAATAAATTGTGAAGGGATTGATTTTCTGGAAATGGAATAAATCATTTACCTTGGGGTTTTGATTTAAAACAAAAGTAATTGACAGGTTTGTAAATAAAAAAAAGCTATCTATCTTTGCAGTCCTTTATGGGAATACCCTCTCGGAATTGAATTAAGAAAGCAAAAAATATTTAAAAGATAGCGTCATGAAAAGAACATTTCAGCCTTCTCGTAGAAAAAGAAGAAATAAGCATGGTTTCAGACTTAGAATGTCCTCTGCCAATGGAAGAAGGGTATTGAAGTCAAGAAGAGCAAAAGGAAGACATAAGCTTACGGTTTCTTCTGAGAAAACATTGAAGAAATAATTTCAGGCATTAATTTTCGTATTTTTACATACGTCAAAAGAAATGCAATGAATAAAAGACTTACGAAGAATGAGAGATTACATTCTCAAAAGTTGATTAAGGAACTTTTTGATAAAGGTTCCTCTTTTTTTTTATACCCGTTCAAAGTTATGGTATTGCAATCCAATTTTGAGGATTTGGAAACTAATCAGGTGCTTTTTTCCGTTTCAAAGAAGAAGATCAAAAAAGCTGTCCACAGAAATCTTATAAAGAGAAGAATGAAAGAGGCTTTTAGGCTCAATAAGCAGTTATTAACACCCATATCGAATCAAAAAAGAATAATTGGTTTGATTTACGTTTCCTCTGAAATTGCTACATTTCAAATAATCCAGAACAAGCTAAGGAGAATTCTTGCTACCATTAACGAATCTTAACAATTCAGAAATACTGATATATGAAGCATAATATAAAAAAACCAATTCTATTGACGTTTGCCATCTTGTTTTCGGTCGGGATGCTTTTTTCGTTTGTTACCAAAAATGATAAATTATTTGCAATAGCAAAAAACCTTGACATTTTCGCTTCACTGGTAAGAGAACTTGACTCCTATTATGTAGATGAAATTGATGCAGAGGAGTTGGTTACTATTGGTATCAATGCAATGTTGGAGGAGTTGGATCCCTATACAGAATATATCCCCGAAGAAAATTCAGATGATTTCAGGCTTTTGACCACGGGAGAGTATGCCGGAGTTGGAGCCTTGATAGGAAACCGTACGGGGGTAAATATGATATTGATGCCATATAAGGGTTTTCCAGCCCAGGCTGGCGGTCTAAGGATCGGTGATCAGTTACTTAAAGTTGATACGGTTGATGTTACCGATAAACTCACTTCTGACATTTCACGATTATTGAAAGGTCCTGCCAATACCAAAGTATTTGTACAGGTAAAAAGAGGAGAGGATACAGTCTCTGTCGATTTGACAAGGAAAAAAATAGTGATCAGCAATGTCCCCTACTACGGGAAAATTGATGAACAGACCGGATACATCAAACTATCTGATTTCACCACCAATGCTGCTGCAGATGTTAGGAATGCATTGGTTGATTTAAAATCCCAAGGTATCACCAGATTGGTTTTGGATGTAAGAGACAATCCTGGAGGAATTTTGAAAGAGGCAGTAGAAATCGTCAATCTATTCATTCCAAAAGGAAAAGAAGTCGTAAGTACAATTGGGAAGTTGGCAAGTGTGAATATGGTATATAAAACCACCAAATCACCTTTGGATAAAGATATACCATTGGTTGTGTTGATCAATGAAAGAAGCGCTTCAGCGGCAGAAATTGTAGCAGGTGCTCTTCAGGATTACGACAGAGCGGTTTTGATAGGAAGAAAAACTTTTGGAAAAGGTCTTGTTCAAACAACTATACCCCTTTCTTACAATTCTCAGATTAAAGTGACTACTGCAAAATATTACATACCCAGTGGAAGATGTATTCAAGCCATTGATTATAGTCAAAAAGATGAAAATGGAAATTCAAACTCGATTCCTGATAGTTTAAGAAATGAGTTTACAACTAAGAATGGAAGGATTGTGCTTGACGGTGCAGGAATAGAACCCGACAAAGAGGTTACCTCCAAAAATTATGCTCCAATTACTTACAGCCTTGTGGCAAGAAGTCTGGTTTTTGATTTTGGAAATAAATTTTTCGTTGAAAACAGGGATATCGGCAGTCCAAGAGATTTTCATATTTCAGATGATCTATATGATCAATTTGTCAATTGGTTGGACGGTAAAGACTATGACTATACTACCTATGTGGAGAAGACATTAGACGATTTGGAAAAATATGCTGAAAAGGAAAAGTTTTTCGAGGATATTAAAATGACAATTTTAGATCTTAAGAAAAAGGTAAATCACAATAAAGAGCAGGATTTGATTACGTTTAAGGAAGAAATAAAGGAAGCCATGAGGGAAGAGATTGTTTCTAGGTATTTTTATCAGGAAGGGGTAATTGAATCGTCTTTGGCCAGTGATGAGGAAGTCAAATCGGCATTGGAAGTTCTGTCCAATTCTGCTGAGATAAATAGAATCCTTACAGCCTCTGTAAAGAAAAATCAAAATTAATGGCCCTCATTCTTTCGATAGAATCGGCAACATCAATTTGTTCTGTGGCCTTACACCAAAACGGATTTTTTTTAGGTTTGATAGAGCTCAACCAAGAAAATGTCCACGCCAAAAAGCTTATTCTTTTAATCGAAAGTCTCTTTAAGAATCTTGGATTTAAAACAAAGGACCTCGATGCTGTCGCTGTTTCTTCAGGACCGGGGTCTTATACTGGACTGAGAATTGGAGTTTCTATAGCCAAGGGTCTTGCATATGCTCATGATATTCCCCTCATTGGAGTGGACACATTGAGAGCCTTAGCCCATCAGGTAATTCCAATATGTAGTGATGGAGATTTCATTATTCCGTTGATGGATGCAAGAAGAATGGAAATATATATGTCTATTTTGTCTTCCAAAGGAGAAATAGTTGAATCCTCAAAACCGTTAATTGTTGAGGATAATCCGTTTTTAGAATATTTACAAAATGGGAAGGTGTATTTCCTAGGTGATGGCGTTGAAAAATTGAAAAGAATTCTCGATCATCCAAATGCAGTTTTCTCAAATATTTTGAATTCATCAAGATCAATGGGAGAATTGGCATTTGATAAATATCAAAAAAGTGAATTTGAGAGTCTTGCCTATTTTGAACCGAACTACTTAAAAGAGTTCCGGGTTATTGCTTCAAAAAAGAATCCTTTGATCATATGAAAGATATACTAAATAGGGTGGCAAATAGCCCAATTGTAACCATTGATCTGGAAGAGTTCTACAGATCAGAAGAGAGGGTTGTATTTGATTTGAAAGAATTCTTGTATGAAGAGTTGGTCCTGCGAGAGAAAGATTTCCGTGCAGCCTTAAAAGAATTGGATTGGAACAAATTTAAGAACAAATTGGTAGCGGTGCATTGCAGTGCAGATGCCATAATACCCAATTGGGCCTTTATGTTGGTAGGGACATATCTGACCAACTTACATATAGAATACATTATTGGAGATCTTCAGACCCTTGAATATTATTTGTTTGAAAAATCTCTTTCCTTAATCGATCCCTTAGTGTACGTCGGAAAACCTGTCGTCATTAAAGGCTGTAGTAAACAGCCGATCCCCTTATTTGCATATGGAAGAATTCTGTCTATCGTGCAACCCTATGCCAAATCGGTCATGTATGGTGAGCCTTGTAGCACTGTACCTCTTTTTAAAGCGTCCAAATAAAAATATACTTCTTGCATACAGATATTTACCTGCCAAGTCTAATATTTTTTGATTTACCTATTTGGTAATGTTGATAAAGTCCAATAAGTTTGCAATCCCATTTGTGTTAGAAGGACTCAAATGATTGCAATAAGAGTTAAAATTGGAGATTGAGAGTGCGTAATAATTCAAGTAATTTTCTAAGCTTACTTGTAGTTTAAAATTTAATTCCGATATTTGCACTCGCTTTGAGGATAAGGTCTCAAACAAGCCTCTTAATGAAGAGGAAAAGTTCATTGAAATACTGGAAACGAAACACCAATACAAAGACAAATATTTGTCTTAATCAAGATGGGCAGGAAACAAGCCACCTGAAAAACGGTGGCGAACCAAACTATACAATGGAGAGTTTGATCCTGGCTCAGGATGAACGCTAGCGGCAGGCCTAATACATGCAAGTCGTACGGCAGTGTGAGTAGCAATACGAGCATGAGAGTGGCGCACGGGTGCGTAACGCGTATGCA
>NZ_JBGSXS010000109.1:0-1932 GCF_041751335.1 Aquiflexum sp. | reverse complement strand
AGATCTGACTATTGAGATCGGGGAAAGCGATAGGGAAAACCTGGCAGGCCGGTCAAATCATGCTTCAGATAGGTATGAAATCAGTGTGCAGCTTTTTGACAACTTGGGAAAATTGAGGAAATCCGGCAGGTCAAAAAGCGGGAAATTGGCACTGAATACCAGTGACCTCCCCGATGGATTTTACATACTAAGCATTTCAACTCCATGGTCAGAAGAAATTAGACATATCAACATCAGGCATTAACTTCTAAGCAAAAGAACTTAACGTAATCAGCAAATAGCCAAACAAATGAAAGGCCACGATGCAAATCGTGGCCTTTTTTGATTTAACACGAGTACGGTTTATTTAAAAGTATTATCAAATTTATAACTTCTTTTCCAGACTGCACAAGTAGTCATTCCCATTCTGAAATAGGATATGCCGGAGTTTGAAGATTTGGAATATCATAATTAAAAAAATACGGAAATTAGCATGGTAAATTTTTTTTGTTTAAAACTTTGTATATAATTACAGCACTAAATTCCTAAAACTCCTTTATTAAAATTTTAAATTTTTGAAACTGCCTGGCCCTGACTCCCCTACTGCTATGGTTATAGGCAAAGGGAATTATGATTTATTGATTTTCCTCAAAAATACTCTGCTAAAACTATGAGAAGACAATTCCTTAAAATTTACCTTGCAATCTTTTTTCTTACCACTTCTACTTTATTTGGACAATCTTTGGAAAATTTGAAATTGCCCGAACCTAAAAGATTCATTGATAAAGTGGAAGTATTTGGCGGTGTGGCCTTAAATATTCCAAATGACAAGGGGTGGGGAAATTTCATTTTCAGTTCTAGTAACGGACAAACAATTTATGAATCAAAGGAAAAGACAGGATATATCCTTGGCATTAGTCTAATTCGTTCCATGATGAAAAGATTTGAAATACAAGGCAGATTTTCTTTAGAACAGAGAAAGTATTTTGAAAGCTATATAACTTTAGACTTCGATGGCGACCCATACTCAGAGTCGATTTCTGACCAGAAAAATAGCTACCTAAATTTTTCCTTAGTGCCAACCTATTTCTTATTAAAGCCAAATCGACTTCATATCTTCTCTGGTCTCTCATACTCATATCTTACAAAATCATTAGCATATGGTGAGACCTACGTAAACGGAGAATACGTTGGAAGTGTATCCATTGATACCATAGATGGATTTGAAAAACACGTTTTTGATGCCTTAGCAGGCGTTGGCTACGTTTTCCCTCTTAGGGAAAAATTTAATTGTGTCATTAGGATTCAGGGTAACTACGGCCTATCTAATTCAATCATGCAAAATTACTATAAGTTAAGTGTTAACAGCTTATCACTGACCTTAGCATTTCAATATAAAAAATAATAAAATTAACCAAACCAAACTTTTAATATATGAATAATTTTAAACCATCTCAAATCTTTAAACTTGTAGTAATTCCATTGATTTTATTTGGCTTTTTCGCAACTGGCCAAACTATCACTAAAAACACAACAGATGTTGTGTCTGGCACAGTTTGTCCCGCTCGTTCAACATCCTACAGTGTAAGTAGGCCCGCTAATTCTAGCACATGTACAATTAAGTGGACTGTAACAAATGGTACTATTAACGGAGCTGATAATCTACAAAATGTTTCAATTGTATGGAAAGACATACCTGGAGCTGTAGGTACTCTTACAGTACGATTTTCCTGCCCAAGTGGGAATCAAAATGATGGAGATGGATCAAGCAGATCCGAATTAATCCTCTCTGTCAAAAACCAATCCTGGGGCTCGTATGGTTCATCAATAAACGTAGATTATTGCACTAAGGCACAGGTCAATCTGACAGTTCCCCGCATGTATGTGCAGGGCACAGGCGGGATTGGACAACCTCCCCAGGTAGAAGTTGCTTATGCGTGGACATTGCCGGGT
>NZ_JBGSXS010000108.1:0-1836 GCF_041751335.1 Aquiflexum sp. | reverse complement strand
TGTATCAAGATTGACAGGGAAGAAAGGCCTGACCTCGACAATATCTATATGGACGCCATTCAGACCATGGGCTTGAATGGGGGCTGGCCATTGAATGTATTTCTGATGCCTGATCAAAAACCTTTTTATGGAGGCACCTATTTTCCCAATAAACAATGGAAGGAACTACTACAGAATATTGCCAATGCCTATGAAAATCATTATGACCAATTAGCAGAAAGTGCGGAAGGTTTTGGTAGGAGCCTTGGTCGATCAGAATTGGAAAAATATGGTATAAGCCCGCAAAAAGCAGACTTGTCCAAAGAGAAACTGGCAGCTGCTGTTCAAAAACTTCAGGATCAATTTGACTTGGAATGGGGAGGTTTGAACCGAAAACCTAAATTCCCTATGCCAGCCATCTGGTCATTTTTATTGGATTATGCATTATTGAAAAAGGATCAGGCATTATTGGACCATGTCTTTTTTACCCTGAAAAAAATCGGAATGGGAGGGATATATGACCATATCCGTGGAGGTTTTGCTAGGTATTCGGTGGATGTGGAATGGTTTGCTCCTCATTTTGAAAAGATGCTTTATGACAATGGACAGCTTCTGGAACTCTTTGCCAAGGCATATCAGGTGAGTGGTGAGAATTATTTCAGGGAGAAAGTCATGGAAACTATCAATTGGTTGGAATTGGAAATGTTGCAAGAGGAAGGTGGTTTTTATGCAGCCCAAGATGCCGATTCAGAAGGTATGGAGGGGAAATTCTATACCTGGACCTATGAGGAAATTGAATTCATTATAGGTGAGGACTTGGCCTGGCTGAAGAAATTGTATAACCTCAAATTTCAGGGAAACTGGGAAGAAGGTGTCAATATCCTTTTTCAGACCCAAGATTACCAAGATCTGTCTGCTGCCGAAGGATTGTCGGTTGCTGCATATTTGGACAGATTGAATAAGCTTAAAGCCAAGCTTTTGGAAGTACGGAACAAAAGGATTTATCCCGGTTTGGATGACAAGGTGTTGAGCGGATGGAACGGGCTGATGATTTCCGGTTTGGTTCAGGCATATCTGGCAACAGGGGAGGAGAAGGCCAAAAAATTGGCCCACAACAATGGTGAATTCCTTTTGGCCAACATGTTCAAGGACGGCATTCTTTATCGTTCCTATAAAAACGGAAAAGCTTATACTCCTGCATTTTTGGAAGATTATGCTTCAGTTATCCGGGCTTTTGTTTCATTATACCAATTGGATTTTGATGCCAAATGGATCCATAAAGCGAAAGAACTTTTGGACATTGTTTTAGAACAATTCTATGATGAGACCGATGGATTCTTCTTTTTCAACAATCCCAAAGCAGAAAAACTGATTGCCAATAAAAAGGAGCTTTTTGACAATGTAATTCCGGCTTCGAATTCCATCTTGGCCCGGAACCTGCAGGATTTGGGTTTGTATTTTTACAATGATCAATACCTTGAAATCGCTGAAAAAATGTTGGGAAGCATGAGCAAACTCATTATTACCGAACCTGGATTTTTATGCAATTGGGCATCCTTATACCTCCAAACTTTGGTGCCAAAGGCTGAGGTGGCCATTACTGGCAAGCAAGCTAAAGTATTGGCAAAGGGCTTACAGAAACAATACCTTCCCAATTATGTACTTTCAGTGACAGCCGATGTCGGAGAAAAAATCCCTCTTTTGGAATATAAAACCGCGGATTCTGATGGAAATGCATTAATTTACGTTTGCTTCAATAAGGCCTGCCAAAAGCCGGTCGCAACTGTTGACGAAGCTGTGGCACAATTTCCAACTTTAGCCTGATATTCCTTTTGGAGAGTTTATTCGGAGACCTAT
>NZ_JBGSXS010000107.1:0-7529 GCF_041751335.1 Aquiflexum sp. | reverse complement strand
TCTTCTATGCCATGCAGGAACATATTCATTCTTGCGATGGAACTGGAAGTAAGATTTTTCTCCTGCCCATAAAGCGTCAGCGTTCTGTAATCTTCCCCAGCTTCCCGTAGGTGATCCACACATTCCAACAACATACCACCTGTGCCACAAGCAGGATCATAAACACTTTCCCCCTCATGTGGATCCAAGATCAATCCCAATAAATGAACTACAGATCGAGGAGTATAGAATTCCCCTGCTTTCTTATTGGTCAAGTCAGCAAAGTGCTTGATCAAATACTCGTAAGCTTGCCCAAGGATATCCGGTTCTACCAGTGAGTTGGAAAGGTTGTATTGTGAAAAATGCTCAATCAGATCAATCAGCAATCTATCAGAAAGTTTGTTCTTATTACTCCATTGCGCATCTCCAAAGATACCATAAAGCAATTCCTGATTGGCCTGTTCTATTCCTCTGAAAGCTTTTTCGATCGCTTGCCCCACATTGGTTGTGGTCTGCCTCACATCATTCCAATGACAGCCAATAGGCACTTCAAACCTATGGAATTCGGGGAGCATGGCATATTCAATATCACCTCCTGATTCTTCCAAGGCCTGCTGATATTCCTCATCATAGACATCAGAAAGCCGTTTGAAAAACAGCAAGGGAAAAATATACACTTTAAAATCCGATGCATCCACCGGACCTTTTAAGATCCATGCAGCTTTGGAAAGGTATTGTTCGAGTTGGGAGAGGGTGAGTTTGGATTCCTTCATTTACAATCTGATTGAAAAAAGCATTTCTCAAAGATAAAAGAATTGGGGAAAGTGATTGGTTAATTTTTAGGTTGCTTATTGAAAAAATTCATCTATAAGTGTTTTTTATTTTCTTTTATTACTGAATCAGCCATGCAAACTAGCAATGTAAAAATATATGACACCCATAATGGCCTTCCCTCCATCACCCCTTCCCAGACCATCAAGGAATAACATAGACAAATAGACAGGTATGTTGTCAATTTAAATAGGATTAGGCACATAGTATTCAAATAATATTTACAGTTAGACTCTTGAATTGTCTATATTTAAAGCAGAACAAATGAAAATATCCATCCGCTTTTTTAATGACCAAGAGGTTAGGGCTATTTGGGATGATGAACATTCCCATTGGAGATTTAGTGTGTTGGATATTGTTGGGGTTCTGAATGAAGAACCGAATTATACCAAAACCCGCAACTATTGGAAATACCTAAAGGCCAAGTTGAAGAAACAAAACAGTCAGTTGGTTAGTACCACTACCCAACTCAAATTAACAGCTGCTGACGGTAAAAAATGTGTGGACTGGAGTAAAATAAGAAAAGAGGATTATATGAACGCAATGATTATCAGTACAGTTGACAGCAGCATATTAAAGCAACTGATAGAAACCGCACTGACAACGAAAATTCATGACAGGGAAATGTTTATGAAAGGTATCGACTATTCCTACTACTATGAAGAATGATCAAAGAAACTCTTCGCTATACTGATCTTTTGAAGCTGCCCATAACGGCTTTTTTGTGCAGCTGAAAAGTACCTGCTTCCGCAATATTACCATGGAGGATATGAAGTGTATGACACCCAAAATGGCCTGCCCTCCATCACCCCTTCCAAGACCATCAAGGAAAATCATTATGGTGGATTGGATATCTATGAAAACAAAAACGGCATCCCCGGAATAATCAGACCCTCAAACCCAATACCCACGGAGGCTACGATGTGTACCAAAACAAAAATGGTATTCCCTCCATCACTCCGACTGCTTTGATTAAGAAAAAGGATGAGTAGGGGGGATTAATCATAAAGAGGGATTACATAGAAATGAAAAGCTTAATGGTTAATTAGCAGGGATTTTTTTCCCGAACTCTTTCCCGAATTTATATCATTTCATTGATATTTCTCTTTACCTTAAATAAGGCCAAAACAATTTCAAAAGGATTCTATTTTCTATTCAGGATTCTCCATTCTCCGCCTCTGTCAGATCCAATTCTTTCAATGAGTTTTTCTTTTTAGAGTTCATCTAATTGATATTCAACCCCTCTTCTTGACAAGCCTGTTATTCCTTGGGTTTCTTTTGCTGTGATTTTCGGATTTTCCTTTATCACATTCAATATTTTCTTCACAGTTTCTTCCACAGTTTTTCTCCACAGTCCTGTGGAAGAAAGTCAAATTCTTACTGACATATATATTGTAAATACCTTTAGTTTTTAACTTTCCAAATCTATCAACAATCGCCAATAGCCTGCCCGGTTACTTTCTTCTCTTTCAAGCAATTGGTTTTCTTTTAACTTTTGAATGTTTTTTTCAATGGCTCTTTCGGTTATTTTCAGCTTTTTTGCCATTTCGGGAATAGTGACTTCTGATGAATGGAAAACCATTTCCAATATTTTCAAGGAATTTTTACTTAATTTTCTTTGAGATTTTTTCTGAAGCATGTTCTTAATTTCCTCCCAATCTGTACCCGAACTTTTCCCCGAACTTTTCCCCGAACTTTTGGATCTTTTAAAGATTATGGTGAACATACCCTCTGTTTTAAAGTCAGGTTCTGGAAGTTCCGCTCGAATCATGGCATCCCTCATTCTGCTAATTCCAGAACCCACCTGCTCTACCAATTCAATTCGCACCTTTGATAGTTTGGCCTCTATTCTAAATTCTTCAAACCATTCATGGTCAATATCCTCTCTGAGATCAAATTCGGCACAAGGGGCTTCATCAAAATAAATCCTGTCCGATTGTTGAAAAAAGTCCCGCATCTGTTCGACTGTTGTTAATTTTTGAGAATTGGGGCCTTGCCTCACGTAAATGGCACCTGAAAGGGCATAGGGTTTCTGCTTTCCTGAATTGACTTCTATAACCCAAACATCTTTTCCATCCACCTCTACCTTATACAATTCAGTAGGTAAGTGAGGGTTGATTTCATTCAAAGAATTTTGGATGGCTGATAGTTTGGTATTATCGATGGAAGCACCAATAATATTGTTGTTATCATCTATACCTAGAAGCAATACACCACCGGCAGCATTTGCAAAAGCACAAATCTCTTCCGAAAGCTCTTTGAGCTTATTGGGCACCCGACTTTTGAATTCGGCATTATAGCCTTCTCCACTCCGGGTAATACTCAATATATCTTCCTTTGTAAGCATCTATCTTTTAATCAAGATGTAAAATTTTTGATTAAGGCTATAAATCTTTTCTCTACCTATTGGCCTTGCTCCGCCTGGTAAAAAAGCATTTTTCAAAGATAAAAGAATTGGGTAAAGAGATGAGTTTATTTAATGGTTGCTTTTTGATAAAATTCATCAATAAGTATTTTTTAGTTTCTTTTATCGCTAACTCAGCTATAAATACAAGCAATGAAATAATATATGACACCCATAACGGCCTGCCCTCCATCACCCCTTCCAAGACCATCAAGGAAAATCCATACAGTGGATTGGATATCTATGAAAACAAAAACGGCATTCCCGGAATTGTTCCCCATCAGACCCTCAAACCCAATACCCACGGAGGCTACGATGTGTACCAAAACAAAAACGGCATCCCCTCTATCACTCCGACTGCTGTAATTAAGAAAAAGGATGAGTAGGGGGAGAGTTTTGTTTTAAGAAGGTGAGATTCTTATTATCGTAATCTGACATGTAACAACCTTCAAATCATGTCAAAACAGATATTTTTGGATATTCAGTTGATATTAAGATATTTTCGAGACAATGATCAAACACTTTGTCTCCCAGCTTATTTTAATATTATTTCCCTATCCAATTAATTTTTTTCAGTTACTTTAATAACCTACTAAATCTGTAAATTGCTTTCCTTATTTCCGATAGCTACCTTGATAGTTTGGATAGAAAGGGTGTAATTGCAAATTACACTTAGCGGGGATTGTGGCGGAATCTAGAGGAACTTACCATTTATCATAAATGGCTGAATAATTTGTTTAGATAAATATTTTTAACATACATTTGTAAACTTAACTTAAAAGTGAAGCGTTACTTTGAAATAAAGGAATATACCAGTTTTAAAAAAACAATGTTCTATACAATTCATGAAATTGGAGAAGATCATAGTGAAACTGATAAATTCTTTTTGCGATTCATGAACGAGAAGAAATACCAAGAAGATGTTCAAACCATTAAATATTGGATTGAAAAAATTGGAAGAGAATTTGGAGCGCTTGAAAGATATTTCAGGCCAGAAAGAAAAGCCAACGCATTGCCAATACCACCACCAAAATCTAATCTAAGATTATATTGTTTACGTGTATCAGATGAAATAGTAATTCTCGGTAATGGAGGCATTAAGTAATCAAAGCTTGTTCAAAATAGCCCAGATGCTTTACCACATTTTGAATTAATGAATCTTGTTGCTTTTATTTTAAAAATGAAAAATGAAAATGATCAAATTTATTTCCAAGGAAAAGGGATAGAAGGTGATCTTTCATTTTATATCAATCAAAAAAACCCGATATGAGTAAGATTTTTGAATCAATCCAAGTCAGTGACGAAGTAAAACGTTTTGTTGACCATTCATTTGATGTAGTCAATAAAATCCATGAGCTTTTGGAAAAACATGGAAAAACTCAGAGAGACCTAGCTAACCTTATGGGTAAAAAGGAGTCCGAGATCAGTAAATGGATGCAAGGTACTCATAATTTCACTTTGAAAAGTATCGCAAAGATAGAATCGGTTTTAGGTGAGAGTCTTTTTGAAGTATTAAAACCCGATGAGGTTGTTGCAAAAAAACAAGTGGCTGTTTTTTACAACAACTTCATGAAGCACAATGAATTCTTATTCAAAAAGTCGGAAATTATTAACCAAATTGATTCCATCTCAACTGAAGTCAAAAAGGTAGCGGTTGGACCGAATCAATTGAATCAAAAAAGTGAAGTGGTAACTGGAGAAACTAGTTATTCAATGGCAGCATAACTATGGCAAACACATCCATAAAATTTGCAATCAAGTCTATCTCAACCGAGGAATTTGCGACTATAAAAAATTGCTTCAAAGAACAAGAAACAGTAGGAATAGAAACTGGTTATGGTTACGGAATAAATCCTAGTGAGCATACAGTATTTGTGAATTTCTCCCTTATGTTTAAATGCCAAGAAAACCCTTTCATTATCTTGAAAATTTCTTGTGGGTTTTCAATAGATGAAGAAGATTTCTTAAAATTTGAAAATAAAGAAAGAAATAGGATACTTATCCCAAAAGGGTTCTTAACACATTTAACTGTTTTAACGATAGGTACAGCGAGAGGAATTCTCCATGTCAAACTTGAAAAATCTGGTTTGGAACAATTTATCCTTCCTACCTTAAATATTTCGGATATGTTTGAGGAGGATATGGTTTTTGAAATTACATCTGAATAATTTTTTCAATCTACCAGAAAAATGCAGGCAATCAGGCAGATTAGAGTAGGGGATTTGGAATTTGACTGCCGGGTGGCAGGGGAACGGAAAAATTAGGCTATTATCCTCCTGCATTGGTCACGCTTTGGCGTCCTTCCGCAAGCATCGCACATGATACCGGGGCAAGTCACCGGGCAAGTAGGGCATCTAAAAAAATTATCTGAACCAAAAAGAGAGGTTCTTATCCTTGAAGGCGAAATGAGCAGAGATGATCTTATGACCCTACTCGAACTGAAACACAACGCTAAGGCTATAAATCGTAGGGTTATCGATGTGGCCAATATTCATTGCATATTAGAATCATTGGAAGGGGATATCCAAATAAAACTTTGTAGGTGATGCTTCAGGGGATTATCACCCCAGAACTGCATTGCAGCCAAAATTCAAAAGGTTTTTAATTTAATCAAAAAGAGAACTGTCCAGTGTCTCGTTAAATTTAACTTTCACCATCCTAGCTTCAATAGGCATTGGAAGCATGGCATTGGAAATGGTCATCCTTGTAGGTATCATGATTCCATCCACTTCTTCATAATCGCCATAGGTAATATCCCCGGCCTGTTCGGTGGAAGTGCGGAGCTTTAATCCTGAACTGATACTGTAGTATTCCGTAGTCTCTATTCCTTTGGAAGTCACTATATTCAGTGTGTAAGCAGCTTCCCCGTCAATGTCTTGGATATCCCCGGCAGTTAGCGTGTAACCTAAACTTTCATATTGGATCTCCGGGAAAACAAAGATCTGTGCATTCACTGCGTCCAATTGATCCTCCCGCAATTCCTGTTGTTCACCCATAGCGTAAATATATCCTTTTCCGTTCTTGACGACCGTCTTTTGGACCACATTGCCGTTCATGGCGGTCTGTTGCATCAGGCGTTTATTTTCCTGATCACTCGTGGAACTTATCTCCAAGGTCATACCCTGCAGGTTAGCTTCCATTACGATCATCATATTCTTGATCCCATTTATCTTTTCCAATCCACCCACTGCCTTGATATAGGCATCTATTATTTCTTTGGGGCTTTTATCAGCAACCATTTTGGCAGAAAACGCCCAAACATTTACTTGCAGAAAACAAATTATCACTATACAACTTACTGCTATTCTTTTCATTGGTTTTTTAGTTTAGTACGACACATGCACACTTATAAATTTCTGCTTACTAGTTTAATTCTTCAGCAGTAAGGGCAACATTGACCTGAAGATCTTTTACTATAAATTTTATGGAAACGGTATAATTGTACTTTTTACTGAAAACTGAATCAGCCTTTGAAATTTCCGAGCTTTACAAAGAAGTATTGTAACTGTTCAAAAAACATCAACACGACGTTCCTATAAAGAACACATTAGATTGGACAAGTCGTTATTTATAATTTTAAGTTAAATATACATGAATAAAATTCATTTATTAGGATTTGCTTTACTTCCTCTTCTGTTTTTCTATAAAGATTATTAGGTCCCAATTAATGATGTTGTCTGTCTTTTACAATTGGCGGTAACGCTTATTGCTACAGTTTTATAGTCAAATTGTGCCATGAACATTTGAAAATCTTCTTCGCAATCTCCCAAGAGTATTTTATCGAGGAGATCTATTAAATCTTTTCCATCCATTACAGTAAGTCCAATTAAGTTTTAGAAAGTGATCTGGTAGCAAATGCCTTTTCATAAGGGAAACCCAGTTCTCCAAAAAAATCCGGTTTGAACAAAGCCTAGGAAACATAGTAATAGGAGAGGAGCCTTATTCCTAAAAAATATGTTTCTTGAAGACTACAATCCAAACTTTACCCCCATAAAAACCCAATTCCTGACCCTCGTTTCCTTTATCTTCTACCTGACCCTTGCAGCCCAGACTTACCAGAAATACCCGACCCAAAACGGTATCCCGTCTATTTTTCCAAGCACTACCGTCAAACAGCCCCCAATACCCTGAATGTGTACCAAAACAAGAACGGGATTCCGGAAATCCTACCTTCCCAAACCATCAAAGTGATGGAACCAAGGAAGTTTATGAGACGAAATATGGTATCCCGGATATCTCACCTTCACAAGTAATCAAACCCCGCTACCATGGAGGATATGAAGTGTATGACACCCAAAATGGCCTGCCTTCCATC
>NZ_JBGSXS010000106.1:0-7880 GCF_041751335.1 Aquiflexum sp. | reverse complement strand
ATTATTTTAGCCATTCCCGTGATTTACTGATAACTTCTTCATGACTTAAAACTTCACCTTTCTCTTCCTCCAATTCGGATTCATCGATGTCCGCAAGTAAAGAAAGTTGGTCATAAACGTCTTCTAAGGTTGATTCAGGAGTTAATCGATCAGCAATTTGAATCAGATATTTTTTTAAAACGGGAACTTTCATACCTAAATTTATTACTTTAAGATGGATTTAACACTATCATCACATTTGATTTTCAGAAATTACAAAAGCCCAGTACCTTCCTCCAAACTCACCTCATAAAACTTTGGAGTAACGTCATATTTGGATTCAAAAGCAGGTTTGATGCTGTCTTGAAGGGTTTTGACTTTTGATTTTTCCACAATGTTGATGGTGCAGCCACCGAACCCGCCACCCATCATCCGGCTTCCCAATACCTCATCAAGGTCCTTGGAATAGTCAACCAAAAAATCAAGTTCAGGACAAGAGACTTCATACAGCTTGCTGAGCCCTTCATGCGACTGGTACATTTTTTCACCAAAACCTTTCAGGTCATCTTTGTCCAATAATTCAGAGGCAGCTAAAACCCTATTATTTTCTTCAATGATGTATTTACATCGGTTATAAACTAATTGGGTGATATCTGACCTAATAGCATCCAAAACTTTCAAATCCATATCACGGAGTGATTTGATTTCAGGATACAGTTTTTGGGCGGCCGCTACACCAGTTTGGCATTCTTCCCTTCTTTTGTTGTATGCCGAGTCTGCCAATGAGTGTTTGACACAGGTGTCAATCAGCAAAATGCTATGATCAGGAAGCTGAAGGGGAAAATGATGAAAATCAAGTGATCGACAATCCAAACGGATAACATGGCCTTTTTTTCCCATTGCAGAGGCAAATTGATCCATGATGCCGCATTGAACTCCTGCGAAAACATGTTCTGCTTTTTGGGCATAATGGATTAAAGACCTTTTTGATATATGAAAGCCAAATAGCGTGCTCATCGCAAATCCAACAGCAGCCTCCAAAGCGGCAGAGGAGGACAATCCCGCACCTACAGGAATATCTCCGCCAAAGACCATGTCAAATCCCTGAACAGCGTATCCAGCCTGTTGAAGTTGGGCGGCTACTCCCATAATGTAAGTTGCCCAATGACCTTTGTAAGGACCAAAAGAATCCAAATCAAATACAAATTCCTCTTGAAAATCCATTGAATAAATTCGCCCTTGCCGACTTTGATTTGCAGCTATGGCCACAATCATTTTCTTGTCGATTGCAGCAGGCATGACAAAGCCCTCATTGTAATCAGTGTGTTCTCCGATAAGGTTAATCCTTCCAGGGGAATAAACTACAAGAGGTTCTTTGGAAAATGTTTCTTTAAATGTGGTAATTATATTATCTGTCATTGTTTTTTCTTCGAAGAGTTTCTCTCAACCAATGTTGTAAGCAGAACAAATGATTGGGGATCATCCGACACGATTTCATCCAATTGGTCCAATAGGTGATTGGCCGCAAGTTGTCCCATTTCATAACCTGGCTGGGAAACAGTAGTAAGTGAAGGCTCTACGACTGCAGAAGTAGGGTTGTTGGTAAATCCAACCAATGCGATATCCTCTGGAATTTTGATTCCTTTTTCCTTCAAGACCAACATTACATCCAATGCAAGGGGATCAATCATGGCAAAAATTGCATCTGGAATATCCTCACTTTCCAGCATTTCCAAAGTCACTTGTCTGTTCATTTCTGGTGTAAGGTCTGTGTAATACACTTTACTGTTGTTTTCGGAAATATTATATTCAGCTAAAGCTTCCAAATACCCTTCTTTTCTTTTTTTACTGATATAGAGATCCTCTGGTCCAGAGAAATAGGCTATTTTTTTACAGCCTTGATGCAATAGGTGCTGTACAGCCAAATAGGCTCCATGAGCATCATCTACTGTCACCTTTGAAACGGGAATTTCTTCTGTCACCCTGTCAAACATGATAAAGGGAATTTCCCGGTCATAAAGCTCCTGAATATGTTCATAGGTCTTAGTTTCTCTGCTCAGGGAAATCAAAAGGCCATCTACCTGACTTGAAACAAGTGTTCTGACATTGGCTTTCTCTTGTTCATAGGATTCGTTGGACTGACAGATCATGATATTGTAGCCTCTCTTGTATGCGGTATCCTGAATGCCACTGATGTTGCTTGAAAAAAAATGTGAAGTCAATTCAGGAACAATTACCCCCAATACCTTACTCCTTGATATCCTAAGACTTTGTGCAAGCAAGTTGTATTGATAGTTCATACTTTTGGCCATTTCCACAATTCGGAGCTTGGTATCCTTGTGAAGCTCGGGTGAGTCTTTCAATGCCCGTGAAACAGTTGATACCGAAACCCCCAATTTTTTGGCGATTTCTTTCATCGTTACCTGATGGCCTTTCTTCATGGTCTGTGTGGTTATTGGGATATTTTATTCCTGATAAAGGGTAAATAATACGGTCTGCCCTACTGCTCGTAGGCATCTTTTATCTATGTTGTCCATATTATCAGAATGCGTATGATGATAATGGCCAAAGCCGTAATCAGGGGAAAATTCGACAATATTTATCATTGGAATCCCAGCATCACGATTGACAAAAACATGATCATCAATGATTTCAGGAGCATCCCTCATGATAAAGAAGTCTGAATATCCCAATTCTGATGCGAAATTCCATACTTTATTCACAATGTTTTTGCCATAGCGCATGGAATAACCTTCTCTGTAAAACCTAGCTCCTTTAGCACCCACCAAGTCAACCAAAATTCCATAATAGGCAGCATACCCCTTTTCATGAGGTGTTTTGGACCAATGTTGCGAACCTAAACACCACCAAATCTGAGAATTGTCGCGCGAATTGGTATGTTCAGGTTCACCGTCATCCTCTCCGTCAAATAAAATAAAATCTAATCCAATCTCAGGTTTTAAATCAGAAAGTTGGATTACTCTAGCAATTTCCAGCAATACAGCAACACCCGAACCTCCGTCATTGGCACCATCAATAGGTTCATCAATCCTTTCTGTATCCTTATCCGCAACCCTTCGTGTATCCCAATGAGCAGCCAAAAGCACTCTCTTCTTGGCAGAAGGATTATAAGACGCGATGATGTTGGTCAAATCCCAAAGGTTATCGTCATACGTAGTCGCCTGAAACTCCTGCGTTTGCACTTCCAATCCAAATCCCTCAAACTTTTTGATCAGCCATTCTTTGGTGTTGCGGTGACCTTCTGTGTTGGGGACCCTTGGGCCAAAGTCCACTTGTTTTTGGATAAAGTGATAGGCAGAATCAGCCGAAAATTCAGGAACAGGTTTGTAACTGATCTGCTGCTGAACTGTATCAGCGCCTTTGTCAGCTCCGCAGGACCAGATAAACAATAGTAGCAAATAAATCAAACCTTGTCTATTCTTCATAAGCCCAATCTATTTTGTCCTTCATGTCTTTGACTACAAATCCCAACTCTTTTAATGCCGACCTGATTTCATCTACTTTATCGTAATTTTTGGCAGTTTTGGCTTCTGTATAAAGTTTAAGGAGTACATTTAATAAACCCTGTTGGTTATCAGATTTTTCCTCACTTAGCCCCAAGATATTCTCTACGAAAACCAGATAGGTACTGATCATTTTATCAAAAACCTCTTTTCCAAAAATTGGAGACTTCAATTGGCCTGTATAGATCGAATTGATTTTTTTCAGGAGGTTGAAAATATGCCCGATTGCCTGTGCGGTATTGAAATCATCGTCCATTGCCCTAAAAGCGTTGGCAATACTTTGTTCAACCTGACCGACTTGGTTTTCGTCCAATGGCTCATTTCCTTCGGACGTGTATTCCAGATTTTTGGCAATTCTTAATCCGTTGATGATTTTCTTGTATCCTTTCTGAGCAGCTTTAAGGGCATCGTTGGAGAAATCCAAGGTAGATCTGTAATGGGCAGTAAGAATAAAATAACGGATCGTCATCGGACTATAGGCCTGTTCCAATAGATTGTGTTTTCCAGTAAACAACTCCTGAAGAGTAATAAAGTTGCCCAGAGATTTGCCCATTTTCTGCCCGTTGATGGTGATCATGTTGTTATGCATCCAGTATTTGGCTGGATCCTGATGGTTGCAGGCATTCCCTTGTGCAATTTCGCATTCGTGATGCGGAAACATCAAGTCCATTCCGCCGCCGTGGATATCAAATTGTTTTCCAAGATACTTAGAGCTCATTGCGGTACATTCCAAATGCCATCCGGGGAAACCTACTCCCCATGGAGATTCCCATTTCATCAGGTGTTCGGGTGAAGCATTCTTCCACAAAGCAAAATCCACCTGATTTCTTTTTTCCCCTTGTCCATCCAAATCCCTGCTTCCACTCATCAATTCCTCTAAGACTCTTCCCGAAAGTTTGCCATATTGGTATTTTTCGTTGTATTTCAGTACATCGAAATAAACTGAGCCATTAACTTCATAACCCAACCCTTCATCAAGAATCCCTTGAACCAGTGCAATTTGTTCAGGAATATGGCCTGTTGCACGAGGTTCTATACTTGGCTTCCAGGTATTCAGTGCTTCCATATCACGGTGGTAGGAATCAGTATATTGCTGTGCCACTTCCATTGGTTCGAGTTGTTCCAATTTGGCTTTATTGGCGATTTTATCTTCCCCCTCATCTGCATCTCCCTGTAAGTGACCTACATCAGTGATGTTCCTGACATATCGGACCTTATAGCCTAAATGAGTCAAATACCTATTGACTGTATCAAAAGTAATGGCAGGCCGGGCATGTCCTAAGTGGGCATCACCGTAAACGGTTGGTCCGCAGACATACATGCCTACATGCGGAGGACTAAGGGCTTCAAAATCTTCTTTCTTGCGGGAAAGCGTGTTGTATATTTTGAGGGTATTTTGTTTCATGGGTTTTATTGTACGAAGTATATAGTACCAAGTACCAAGTATGAGTTTGAACCTGCAAAATAGGGGATTGGAATGAGTAAATAAAGGTATTCTTTATACGTGTGTTTAAAAATAGTGGAGTTGAGAGGATTTACAACCGATAAATTAGACCTTCTTTATTAGCAAATCATCAAAAATGTTGGATACCTCCTCTGCCGCTTGATAGGGAAGAAGCGCAGTATCGGAAATCCCTGAAACCACTTTGGTGATATCATGGTCAACGGAGCCATTGTTGGCCCATTTGCATATTGAAGTGGCTGTAATGTAAGCTGAAAAATTATGATGCCCAGAACAGGGCCTTTCTCCAATGATATGAATGATCCCTTTTTGCCTGTCGGAAATAGGAAGTGACCCGAACAAATGTTCCCCAGCAGCATACCCTGCCCTTACCCTTCCATGGGTAAAAACAATAGGTTGGGGGCTGATTTTGATTACTTTTTTGGTGAGATGATCGGTTAGTTCTTGGAGGAACGGGAATAAGTGTCCATCATCCATTAATGCCTTTGCATTTAATCCATCAGAAATTGAAGTCTAATTTTTATTTGAATTTGAAAAAGCGCTTTAAAGTTTCGCAGAGTCATTCCTAAAAATAACCAATTTGAATTGAAACTTTACCAAAGTTGGAATTAGTAGTGCGAAAATTAACCTAAAAATAATTTTGATCTAAGAGTTTCAAACAAAGCCTCATTAGTTTGCTCATTCTTGGCTAAAAAGACCTTCGGGGTTTTGAAAACCCCAAAGGTTAAGGCGCAAACCAATTCACCATCCTTTGCCATCCCGATTTTTCCCCTATTTTTGTAATTATGCTATCCAAAAAAACCAAATACGCTTTTCACGCCCTGACTTACCTCGGCAAGCATAGGGACCAAAAAACTGTTTTAATTCAGGACATATCTGAGGAGTACGGCATCTCCCATAAATTTTTGGAAAACATCCTTCTTGAACTCAAAAAAGCCGGAATCCTTGGTAGCAAAAAAGGAAAAGGTGGAGGCTATTACCTGATCAAAGAACCCAAGGATGTGCCGCTTTCCAAGGTGATACGTTTGCTCGATGGGCCAATAGCCTTATTGCCATGTGTCAGTCTGAATTACTATGAACCTTGTGTGGAATGTAAAAGTGAAGTTAAATGTGGACTGAATAAGGTAATGATTCAGGTAAGAGACGAAATGCTTAACGTGTTAGAAAACAAGTCATTAGCAGATATTTTGGATAAAGAATAAAATTTTTTATTCATTTACCCTATAATATTTATAGGTTTTATATACTTTTGTTTTTGAGATTAATAAAAAATGTATGATTCTAGATCAGCCTCTTAAAAAATGGTTTGTAAATAACAAAGGTCAGGACACCAATGTCAAGAGTTTTGTCAAATCCATCTCATGGAGAATAGTCGGTACCATCGACACCATGGTGATTTCATTTTTTGTGACAGGTCAATTGGTAATGGCACTGTCCATTGGTTCCATTGAAGTGGTCACCAAAATAGCCCTTTATTATCTCCACGAGCGCGCCTGGGAAGGTGCCATAAAAATCGAAAAAGATGAGCCTAAAAACGAATTTGCATAGTTTGAGTGAAAAAGTTGAAAAGCTAAATCCTGTAGAGGCGCTTGGCTTTTTGTCAGATCTCTTTCCCAGAAAAGTTGTCTTTTCGACTTCATTGGGACAGGAGGATCAGGTAATTACCCAATTGATCGCAGATAACGACCTTTCGATCCATATTTTTTCTTTGGATACTGGTAGACTTTTCCCTGAAACATTGGACTTGATAGCAAGAACAGAAAGTAAATACAATAGAAAAATTCAGGTATTATATCCTGAAAAGGCATCCCTTGAGAATCTTATAGCTACTATCGGGATCAATGGTTTTTATGATTCAGTGGAAAACAGAAAATCTTGTTGCCATGTGCGAAAAGTTGAGACTTTGAAAAGAGCTTTGGCAGGAAACAGCATTTGGGTGACGGGTCTTCGTTCAGAACAGAGTGCCAACCGTTCCTCCATGAGAAAAATCGAGTGGGATGAAGCCAACCATATCATCAAATTCAATCCTTTGCTGGATTGGTCTTATGATCAATTGATTTCCTATATCCAAGAAAATAAAATCCTTTACAACCCATTGCATGACAAAGGATTCATCAGCATTGGCTGTGCTCCTTGTACAAGGGCCATATCAGCAGGTGAAGATGCCCGCGCAGGAAGATGGTGGTGGGAAGAGTCAAAGAAAGAGTGTGGGTTGCATGCTAAGTAAGACGTAAGATTTAAGACACAAGACACAAAACACAAGACTTCGGAATTCATCATTCATTATTCATCATTCGAAATTTGGGATTTAGTATAATGAATATCGAACATCGAATGAAGAAGTTTAAAAGAAATAAAAAACATAAAGATTTAATCACTATGTCAAACCTACTTATACCTAATCCCAAAGAAGCAGAATCGATTCATATCCTAAGGGAGGTGGCGGCGCAGTTTGAAAAGCCTGTGTTGTTATTTTCAGGAGGTAAAGATTCCATCACTTTGGTCAGGCTTGCCCAAAAGGCATTTTATCCTGCAAGGATTCCTTTTCCGCTATTGCATATTGATACTGGGCATAATTTTCCTGAAACTATTCAGTTCCGAGATCAATTGGTGGCAGAGTTGGGATTGGAATTGATTGTCAGAAATGTGCAGGACTCCATCGATCAGGGAAAAGTTACGGAAGAAAGGGGCAGGTATGCCAGTAGAAATACCTTGCAGACTACCACTTTATTGGATGCCATTGAGGAGTTCAAGTTTGATGCTTGTATAGGCGGTGCTAGGAGAGATGAGGAAAAAGCAAGAGCCAAGGAAAGAGTTTTTTCCGTTCGAGATGACTTTGGCCAATGGGATGAAAAAAACCAGCGTCCTGAGCTTTTTGACATGTTGAATGGCAAAATTCATCAAGGTCAGAATGT
>NZ_JBGSXS010000105.1:0-1766 GCF_041751335.1 Aquiflexum sp. | reverse complement strand
TTCAATTTTGAATAATAGGTGATTATGGAGCCAAAATATTGAAAAGTATATTTCATATTTGTAGGTCCATTTGGAAAGGTCAAAACATCTAAAATTCCTGGTCTCAGCTCCCTTTTTATCATGAAGCAATATAATTTTTTTGGGTTTATTTTCTGCACCAAATTTTATCCCTTTGCATAGTATTTAAAACACCAAATTATTCAACTGGTAGTTGAATTTCATTTTAAAATGGTACGAAAATGAGGCTTCAAACATTTATAGCTTTCAAAGTATTTCTAAGATTGGGTAATTTTTTCTCAACACCGCTAGAAGTTTTGATTGTTTACAACCCAATAAGATGGAAATATTAATTTCTGGCACTTATTGGATTACGCTATAACAGGTATCTTTACAGTTCCTCCACCAATTCCTCAAGTTCTTTTAGCCTCTTTCCATAAAGTTTGTTTACCAAGTAAAGGGAGGCAATGAAGAATATGAATAAATATCCTATAACCCCTATCTGCCATGCAAAGGGGAGTTGTAGAAAATAGCTATCTAACCAGCTCATCACAACCAATGCAATTACTGAAAAAACAATAAGGCCAAAATATATCCGGATGGTGAATTTCAGGTGATTTCTTGCCTTGATGAGATTTTTTTGTAAGTCATTTGCATAGTCAATTCCTGAAATCCTTTTCATACTCAGAAACAGACGGACATTTATAGGTATACTGCCTATTAGGACCAATACAAACAACTTGTAGAAGTATGGTTCCAAGCCTCCGTTCAATAAAGCTACAGTGCTGAAGAAAATCACAGATGAAACCATAATCACCATTTCAAAACGGAAATATTTCTTGATTTTTCGCTGTGTACCAGTAACAGCCATCAACTTTTGGTGCAATGCTTCTTCAGAATCTCTTGTTGCCAGGTTATCAGCCTTTTTCCAGATATTTTCTAATTGATCAAAATCCATCTTCAGTCATTATTTTTTTAAGTTTGTCTTTTATTCTGGTCAATCTTACCCCCACATTACTTTCGGTAAATCCAGTAATTTCTCCGATTTCCTTGTAGGACATACCTTCCAAATGCAGCAGTATGACTGATTTTTCTATGTCATTGAGCCCTGCAATTGCAATATACAGCTGTGAAAGTTGGTCGTTATCCTGATGGTCAATTTCACTGTTTTCGATACTTTCCAAACTCACCTCGCTATTTATCACCCTACTCTTACGGTTTTGATACAGCGCGGTATTGAGTGCTACTTTATAGAGCCATGTCGAAAATTTTGAATCCGCTCTGAATTTTGGAAATGCTTTCCAGGCATTGTACAGGCATTCCTGAAAGAGGTCTTCCTGATCATCTCTGTTTTTGGCATAAACCAGACATACTTTCCGAATGATTCGGTGGTTTGTCTTGATTTCTTCAATAAATCTCTGCTGTAAACTCATATGTTTTGGGCACCTGTCCATACGAATGGACAGGTGCCTTTAATACATTATAATTTAGTAGACTGTATGTTGATGGCTTCAAGCGCTTTTTCCAACAAATCAGCATGATCTTTTCCACTGCTAGTCAAAGTGAAAAAAGATTTTGTATCCACTTTAAGTATTGCAATTGATTTGTCCGGTCCTATGACCTTTAAACCTTCAAACCTGCCTGTATTAATAGGAAGTGGATTTTCCGGATTTCCGGATTTCTTTAGTATTCTTTTTATACTACCTTCAGCATCTATTGTAGTGCCATAGGTCCAGTGGTTGACCAAAACTTCTGATAATTCATTGCTT
>NZ_JBGSXS010000104.1:0-2172 GCF_041751335.1 Aquiflexum sp. | reverse complement strand
GCCTTCATCTGAATGGTTTCACCAATCCTGACCTGATGAGAATATCCGTAGATCACATGATACCTATTTATATCCACCGGCACCAATTTTTCAAATTTGATTTTATTTAATCCGCTTGGAATATCTTTAAAAGGAATCCAGCCTGTAGATTCTTCCAAAATTTTAATTTCCTGCGCTGTTTTCTTATCCACGAGGCTCACTCCTACATTTAAATTGACAAAATAGGTATCATACTGCGCGGAGCTATAATCCTTGTCTGTGAAAAACTCAAAGAGAACCTTTTTTTCCTTCTCAAGGATAGGGAGTTCGGACTCGGGCTCAAAGGATTCACAAGAAATCAAGACAAATGACATTAAGAATGCGACAATTAATAAATTTTTCATTGGAATAATTTTTTTAAAGGTTAATATTCATGTTTGTACGCAAAGTTGCCAGTAAAATGGTAATTCAATATTATTCTCGCCAGGAAGCTTAAATGTCCGGTACATCGGACTTCCGACATCGGACTTCCAACCTGTTTGAAGTAGTATATTGGGTTACTGGCAAACAAGCGTATAACCATTTTAATAATTTTATAAAACTTATAATTTTTTTTAGATTAATTCATGGCATGAGTTGGAGGTACCGCATTGGGAACGAGGTTATTGATAGGCTTGATGGATTTCAGGTACGCATAAATCGCCTTAGTTTCCTGATCTGTCATATGGCTGTACATATCCCATGGCATTGGAGGCAATAATTGTCTGGCTGTTTTTATACCTTTATATCTCCCTTCCCTAAGGGCAATGGAAAATTGCTCTTCAGTCCAGAATCCGATTCCTGTATCCTCATCGGGGGTTAGGTTAGCTGCATAAGAGATCCCCCAAGGTCCGATCCACGCTGTGAGCGTCTGAGTAGCAGCTACTCCTTTTTGCTCTAAATCAGCTCGGTCGAGTTCGGGTAGGGGAATTGCTGTCGGGTGACCGGAAAGCTGAAATTCCATATCCAGTTCGGGTCCATTGGGTCCCATTTTCTTGGGTGTATGGCAATCATGGCAGCCGGACACCAAGGTTAGATGCCTGCCATATTCTTCCAGTGTCTGAAATCCATTAAAAGCTTCACTTTGTTTAAGTTCAGGCAATTCTGACTTTGCAGGCTGTTGGCATTCACTCAGGCCCAAAACAGCTATCAAGGATAGCCCTAAGGGAATAATTGTTTTGTTTTTCATTTGTATAAGTTGGTTAAGTAAACAATGATTTATACTTGTGATGATTGAAAAAGTGGGTGTTAGGTTGCCTGTGATTTGTTTTTTGTCTGGGAGCAATATTAAAAGTCATACCATTTATCACTTTTCGCTCTGTGGGGTACATCCGTGATAATACTTCTATTTACAAAATCCCAAATGAGCAGGGGAAGGACCCATCTCCATAAAATGATCAATATCAGACCGTTGGAAAAAAAAACAAGATTGAAATCTGCTTAGGTTTATTGGTTTTTTCCTAAAATCGATGCAAATTGCCTTATACTAAGTAAAATTTGGGACGGTTATAATGAACTTGAAACTTTGGATACCAATGGCACCAGAATAGAGGTGCCTTTCAATTTGTGATCCAGAATACCTGAAGAATATGAATTTATCGCTCTTAAGTCCGAAGCAATCTAGCCCACTTGACCTTACCGGCAAGGTTGATCTGATATCCTCAAAGCCAAACCTTCAAGAATTGATTTTGAATTTTTCGAATATTAATTACGGTGAAGTGAATTGTAAGGTGTTGGCAACGCCGAGCTTGTCCCTGATGTATGGAAACATTCGATTGGAGCCAAACATCAAACTCAAAACAGAGACCCAGGAAAACAGTGTCAACTTTCCATTTTTATTGCAAGGGGAAATAAACTCCCGGTTTTACAGCTATCCACAAAAGCAGGCACTGACTCCAAATTCTCATAATGCCATTCATTTAACTCAAACTGAGGGAGAACACTTGTTGCCTTTGGGAAAATTGGAAACATTTAACATCAATCTCCGATCGGACTATTTCTTCGATACTTTTTGCTCAGAAGACAAAATCACAGAAGCCCTTAAAAAAAGTATTGATATAAAAAGCTCCCAAGTAGCCTCAAGCCATCCCGGGCAAATCAATGCAGAAATGAAGGGAATCATCCGTTCCATTTGCGCCAATCCATTTGAGGGCG
>NZ_JBGSXS010000103.1:0-7605 GCF_041751335.1 Aquiflexum sp. | reverse complement strand
TCAAATCTTCTTTTTGGTGGAATCTATGGTTTCTTGACACCCAACGAAATGGTTGCCAAACCAGCGGGAGAATGGCAGACCTATGAAATAACCTTGATCGGAAGAAGGCTGACAGTAGTGGCAAATGGCAAAAAAATAATCAATGATCAGATCATTCCAGGAATTACCGGAGGTGCTTTAGACAGCAAAGAAGGATTACCCGGACCAATCGTATTGCAAGGCGACCATGGACCCGTGGATTTCAGGAAGATAGTTATTACGCCGGGGAGATAAATCGAGGGATTCTTCACACTTATACTGGTTTTAGGTAAGTTAAGGCATAAACTTAGCTATAATGACTAAGGGAAGATTACTCAATATAGGCAAAGAATTGCAAAAGGCTTCTCCTTGTCATTTCGAGTCCCCAGCATTCTAAAAATGTTTATAATAGGTAATGAAATCAAGTTAAACCAATCCGGCCTCGGCAAGCTCGGCCACCTCAATTAACCAAATCATCCGTTCCCCGAGCTTGCCGAGGGGTATTTTAAGGTTCACGTCATTCTGAGGTACGAAGAATCTCCAGAGGTCCTATTTATATTTATAATACATTTCCTTGTACCCAATTCATCCCTCCCACCTTCATCCTTTTTTTTTTCTTCATCCCTCATCCTTTTTACTCTCTTCCTTCTACCTTTCTCCAAATCTAAAATCTAAGATCTACCTTCTCTACCCTCTCCCCTCCCTCTCCACAGTCCTCACATACAGGTCCTCAACTTTCTTCCTCGCCCATTCGGTTTTGCGGAGAAATTTAAGACTGGAATTGATAGATGGTTCATGGGTAAAACAACGGATGGTGATCCTGTCCCCGAGTCTTTCCCAGCCATATTTATTGACCAAATATTCAATCATATCGATCAATCTTACACCATGCAGAGGATTGTTTGGTTGTGCTTTCGGATCTTGGTTATTACTGTCTTCCATATATCAAAAATAAGGATTTTATCTTCTCTGATTCCTTTCAGTCTCAAAACTAGGACTATTGAAAATTAAATGGATAACAATGATAAGAGAATGAAACAAATCGGTACTCAAATATACAAGCTTACAATTTCTTTCATATTCATACCTTTCCTTAATCCCATTTATTTTTTACCTATATGTTAACAAAAGATTACTGATAAGTAACATGTTAAATATTAACATTTTTATAAAACACAAGCATTCAATTTTGTAGTGAATAAAAATTTTATTTACCATGAAAAACAATTTTACCAAAACAATCAACAAAATTCTCTATCCATTAACCTTAGTCGGGGTTGTGTATATTATTAGCTCTTCGAGGATGGAAGTTATGGCCCAGGCAACCAATGCCACAATAAGTGGATTGGTGCTGGATGATGCAAATGAACCACTTATTGGCGCAACTGTTCAGGTGCGAAATGAATCAACTGGATTTGAAGCTGGATCTGTTACAGGTGTTGACGGAAGGTTCAGTTTTCAGCAAATGCCCTTAGGAAAACCTTATACTGTATCGGTATCTTTTATTGGTTTTTCATCGCAAAAATTGACAGGATATCAACTGAATCTTGGCGATAAGATCAACCTGGATATTCAAATGGAATTAGGAAGTAATGATTTGGCTGAGGTTGTGGTCAGTGGAGATAGTTTCAGAAACCAGATTGATAAGCTAGGCGCAGTGACAGCAATCGATTCCAAGCAAATCAAAAATCTGCCAACGGAGGGGAGAAATTTCACAAATCTTACCGCTCTTTCACCACTTCAGGGTGGAGGTTCTTTGAATTTAGGCGGCCAACGCCGCACCTCTACCAATGTGACTCTTGATGGAGTCAATGCAAGAAATCAATTGACAGCGGGTGAAATTGGAAGAGGACCTTATACTGTGTCTATTGAAGCTATAAGAGAATTTGAAGTAGCCACCAATTCATATGATGTTACACAAGGTCGTCAGGCCGGTGGGGCATTGAATGCAGTGACCAAAGCGGGCACGAATATCCTTGAAGGATCAGCTTTTACTTATCATAGAAATGACAACCTAGCTAGCCCATTGGATATTCGAGGCAATCCCCGTAGTGTTGTATTTAACAATACCCAATGGGGATTCAGTCTAGGTGGACCGATCATAAAGGACAAGCTTCACTTTTTTACAGTTTTTGATAGACAGGATGCCGGTGAACCTGAATTCATCGCTGATATTAGAAATGAAGATGATGAAAGACGTTTGAGGATCCGTCAAGATACCCTTAGCAAGTTTATAGATATTGCGAGAAATCAATATGGGGTAGGAAATCAACAACAGGTGGGTGAGTTCAGCCGCAAAACGGTAGCTAACACATTCTTTGCCCGTTTGGATTGGCAGATTAATAAAAGGAACAAGCTAACTATACGCAATAATTATACTGATTGGAATAATCCCTTATCTATAAATGACAACACGGCAATTAATCTATCAGAGGTATGGGGAAATTTTTCATCGAAAGAAAACAGCTTATTGGCATCGTTGAGATCAATTGTCAATGCGAGCACAACAAATGAGCTTAAAGTTCAATATCAAAGAGCACAGCGAGCCTTTAATCCAAGCGATCAATTACCTCTAGCAAATATACCAAGAGCTATAGTGAGGGTAGTGTCACCTTTCCCGACCGAAAACAATCCCCAAGCAATACAGACTACCAATATCCAAATAGGTGGTCAACGGTTTTCTCCTGAGACTAATTTGGAAGAACAAATCCATATTGTCAACACGACTTATCTGCAACGTGGTAAATATAATTTTACTTTTGGTACAGACAATATGGTCACCTACCTAGAAACGTTATTAAGCAATGAGCAGAATGGAAGGTTTTTCTACAACTCCCTACAAGATTTTGAAAATAATACGCCCTTCAGGTATGCGCGGGAAGTACCGCTATCTGGTTTGCCAATTGTAAAGCAGACGGTATTGGATCTATCGATCTTTGGTCAAATGGAATGGAATCCCCATCGCAATATCAATGCGGTCATTGGTCTTCGGTACGATGCAACCATGTTTATGAACGAAGCTGATTTCAATCCCATGGTTTTTGATGAGTTAGGAATAAGTACTTCAAATAGACCAATGGACTTCAGAAACATACAGCCCAGAGCACAGGTGATATGGAATATTAATGGGAAAAATACGGATATATTAAAAATCGGAGCAGGTATGTTCAGTGCCCAACCGCACTATTATGCGCAAGTGAACAATATCCAGAATTCCGGGACTATGCTTGCAGCTATCGATGTCCAGGGAGTGCTTGTGCCTGAAGCTGATTTTATAGGTTATAGAAATGGACTGCCGGCACCGGGGATACCTGAAGGAGCCAGTTTCATTTCTACTATCAATTCTGTTGCAGAGGATTTTAGAGTTCCAAACACTTTTAAAGCCAATGTGAATTATAATAAGTTCATAGGTGACAGAGTTCGTTTGGGCGCAAATGCCCTAGTTGCTCATACAACAAACAATTATGTCTATGTAGAAGGCAATATGGTCGCTGAGCCTTATTTCAGACTTCAAAATGAAGCTAATAGAGGTGTATTTGTACCTGCTAATACCATAGGTAACAACGGCCAGACCAATTGGTTAAATTCAAGACAGTCCAATGATGTTGGGCGTGTGTTAGAGCTGCAATCAATTGGGGAAGCCTACCAATATGCCTTGATAATTGATGGAAGTGTTCGAATCGGAAAAGATGGTTATTTTACAGCTTCTTACACATATAATCAGGCATTTGATAATAGCTCTTATAATTGTTGCGTGGCGAATACATCTACATTTCTTCCTGTAGTAGATGATTCCAGGGCATTAAACTGGGGATATTCTGACAGTCAGTTTAGGGATAAGTTGGTCTTGAATGGTGCTTCTCCCACTTGGAAAGGATTTGTTCTGGGCGCATCTTTAATTGGAATTGGTGGTTCACGATACTCCTTTCTGGTATCAAATGGATCACTGCAAGGTGATTTCCCTTTAAACAATGCCCTTGCTTATGTATTTGACCCCAATGACCCAAGCACTCCTGAAAATATAAGAGAGGGATACAATGCAATATTGAATGATCCAAATACAGCTGAAAGTGCCAAAAAATATCTGAGAGAAAGTTTTGGTAAAGTTGCAGCCCGAAATGGCGGAGAAAACCCATTTTTCTTCACAATGGATCTGAGATTATTGAAAACAATTAAAACGTTCGGGAAGCAAAATCTTGAGCTCTCGGGAGACGTATTCAATTTTATGAATCTTCTTAATAAGGAATGGGGTGTAAACAACGACCTCGGAAGAAGTCGTAACCTACAGAGTATAAGAGGATTTAACCAGGACACACAACAATATATATATAATGTGGAGTCCGGAGTTGGGGTATTACCAATCAATGGTAATCCTTGGCGAATTCAATTAGGAATACGCTATTCCTTCTAAGATTCAGATACAATTAAAAGTTGCTGGAATATTAATCTTCCAGCAACTTTATGACCTTAAAATTAATCCGGTTTTATCTTATTGTTAAGTGTGAACGAATGGCAATTAGAACAACTTATTCATATGCACATCATTTTAAAAAACACCATATGGATTTGCGGGATTACATTTTAAATACCTTAAGGCCTGAAAAAAAACATACGCTGGTCACAAGCAAAACCTATCCAAAGGGATCTTATATCTACATGCCCCCCAATAAACCAAATCACATGTTTGAATTGGAAAAAGGTGTGGTAAAGCTGGGTAGTTATACGGTTGAAGGACAGGAGGTATGTTATGAAATTCTTTTCAGGAATGAAGTATTCGGTAATCTTAGATACCTTAACGGGCAGTTTTTTGAATTTGCCAAAACTTTAACAGCCTGTAGTGTCATAGAATATGATTTAACTTTTTATAAATATTTAATTGTAAACGATCCAATAGTATCAGAATGGTTCAACAAAATGGTGATAGAAAGATGGTGTAGAGTCGAAACCCGTCTTTTTAAAATATGCACAAAGACACCAAAAGAACGTGTAAATGCAATATTTCAGGAGTTGGACTATGAAGCTTATAACCTCAACGGGAAAAAAATCTATATATCCTCACTACTTTCAATTATAGATATTGCCCATCTTACCGGACTAACCAGGCAGACTGTCTCCAAACTTTTAAAACCGCGCCAAAGACCACAAACTACCAGTTTATTCAAGTCTCATATAAATATTACTTCTGAAAAATCAATCAAATGAAAAGTACAAAAATCACTTTAGTTCTCTTGTTTACAATGATTCTGATAAGTGGCACGCATGCCCAGAAAAATCAGTTCATTAATTCAATCGCATTCGGTTCATGTAATAAACATGATTTGCCACAACCACTTTGGAAGCCGATTCTTGCAGATAAACCAGATATTTTTGTTTGGCTTGGAGACAATGTTTATGGCGATACGCACAATATGGATTTGCTACGGGCGAAGTACGAAGCGCAGGACACTGTTGCTGGTTACCTTGAATTGAAATCAAGGACCAAAATCATTGGTATTTGGGATGATCATGATTATGGGATTAATGATGGAGGTAAGCATTATGCCCAAAAGGAAGAATCAATGCAAATCATGTTGGATTTTTTGGCTGAACCTCAAGATAGTGAAAGAAGAAGGCAGCAAGGTGTTTACACAGCTTACACTTTCGGAGTTGGAGATAATTCAGTCAAATTGTTCTTACTTGATGCCCGATATATGCGTGATACACTTGAAAGAGAGAATGGTGTTTATCTACCCAACAAGGAAGGATCCATTTTAGGTGATCAACAGTGGGATTGGTTGGCAACTGAACTTAAGCAAAGTTCAGCCTCTGTAAACATTATCGCCTCAGGAATCCAGTTTATACCCACTGAACATCCGTACGAGAAATGGGAAAATTTTCCGAAAGAGAGACAAAAATTGTTTGACTTGATTTCTAATTCTAAAATAAAAAATCCTGTTTTAATTAGTGGTGACAGACATATTGCAGAAATCTCTGTCTTAAAAAACAAGCAATTTCCAACAGGGCTATATGAAATTACATCTAGTGGAATGACACATACCTGGAAGGAATACAAGCAAGAATATAATCCTTATCGTATAGGCAATTTGATAGCCTCCTTGCATTATGGTATGGTAGACTTTGATTGGGACAACGGAGAAATGACTTTCACTATCAAAGGGGAAGAGGGTCAAACGTACTTGGAGCAGACGCTGCCAATTCAATAAAAACCACTTCTTTCATGCTCAAAAACAAAGAAACCTTTTTTGTTGGCAATAATGATATCCACCAATCCGTCACCTGTAATATCTTCGGCAACGTCATGCACTCCTACCCCGGATTCAGCATCAATCCTGTGAGGAATCCATTTTGCTGGACTTCTTATCTTCAATTTCATCACTTTTATGAATCAATTCGAATCACTTATTTTTGATCAGGATTCAAAATCGTTCCTTCCTCCGGAACTTAACTTCTCTAACTACTCCTTCCGGCCACGGGTTGAGACCCGTGGCTATTATAAGTGCCTCTCCTACGGTTATTCTCCCAAAAATGTCTTAAAATTTATATATCCTTAAATTCCCAATGGTAAATTTTATAGAATTAAAACTTAACTCTTGGATCAGATTGCACTGTCCAGGTGACACAGTTCAATAATCCACCATAATACCCGATTTCATTGAAATTGATTGTTTCAATAATCCTGTCGGGAAAAGTCTTCTTAAAAATATTTTTGATTTCTTTATCCTTGTTTCCTTCCACCTCAAATATCGGCACTACAATCAGGTTTTTTACCTCAAGATAATTGACATAACATCCGATGGCATTTAAGGGATATATTTTCAGATGATATTCAAAAAAAGGAATATCAATATAATCCAGAGCATTTTCTTTTAGCAGCACATTCATTTCTTTGGTCCAATACTGATATTCCAAATCACGATCGTTTCCGATCAAGGTGCTTTCGTCCACAAAACGCACCATCCCATCGGCATGACCGGTATAGTCCATTTTGACCTGGGGAATGATAATCACTTCGGTTTCCAACTGATTTTCTAGATCAGAGACCAATTTGGCTTTATTCGTGTAATCCGGATTTTCATCAAAAAATCTATCCGTCATAATCACCTTATCAGACCAAGTGACCACATTGCCACCATCCAGAATGATGTTTGATTTTTTGGCTTGGATGCCATTTTCTGAACATACAAAGACCGGGTCTGTATAATGTTCGGGATAAGGTCTCAGGTAGGAAGGTTCGTACCTGAACTGAACAAATTTATCCTTTGAGACCTGTATGGGCATATAATCACGGCACCAAATATCTTTGGCCCCTGAGAGAAAATGAAATGGTATCTGATGTTTGGTTAAAATTGCCATCAACTCCTTACATGTTTCTGTATATCTGGAATCACTGAGCAACAACTGTGAGAAAAAGACAGTATCGGTATCGGTACCTTTTATCATATTTGGGGATTGACATTCTAATGGAAAAAATATCTCCTGAAAGGTACGTATTTTAAAACTAAGAGAGGGCGATGGGTCCTGTATTTTTGAGCGGGTTCAAAATGTTTTGGTGAATTATCACAAGGATCTGTTGAACCCCGACAAATG
>NZ_JBGSXS010000102.1:0-3466 GCF_041751335.1 Aquiflexum sp. | reverse complement strand
TCCGAAAAAACAGCATTGAGCTTTTCCAAAGAATCCTTGTCCTGAAATGGTTCATCCCCCTGTACATTCACAAAAATATCAGCCTCCAACTGAAGGGCCGCTTCGGCTATACGGTCTGAACCGCTTTCATAAGCTTTGGTACTGAAAAACACTTCCCCGCCCACTGCCTTTATTTGTTCAGCAATTGATTCGTGGTCTGTAACCACCACCACCTGATCAAAAACCCCGGTTTCCTTGGTACTCAAATAAGTCCGTTGAATGACCGATAATCCACAAAGGTCCTGCACCAATTTTGCCGGAAATCGTGTGGATGCATACCGGGCAGGTATCAAAGCAATTGATTTAAATTGATGTTTTTTAGTCATTTCATTAATCTTAAACACATCATGGAAATTGGTACTTTTCACAAACCATATTGACCAAACTGAAGGGATAAAAAAGACCTAATCTCCCCCGGCTTTAGCCAAACAAAATCGCCAACCTCTTATCCAACTTTTCAATTTTGGCTAAAGCTTATAGGAATTATGCATCTGCTTTTGGATGGGCTAAAGCCGCATCCCTATTGATATTTATTATTTCAAATTTCATTACCAATTCTGAACATTTTCAAAATGTTATGGACTCGCAATGACGTACCACCTCCCTTCCTTCCTTCCTCATCCTTTCTCCTTCATCCTTCCAACTTCCTCCCTCTACCTACATCCCCAAATCTAAAATCTACCCTCTACCTTCTACATTACTACCTTCCTTCCTCATCCTTTCCACTCTTGGTTCTTGTTTCTTGGCTCTCGCATCTCGCTTCTCGCTTCTCCCCATCCTTCATCCTTCCCCTCACACCCTAAACTTCCCAATAAACTTATCAAACCACTGCGAAGGCTTCTTCTTCTCATCCATTTCATAGTAGTTCCCCGTGTATTTATTCCTTCGCATATAGGAGTAATTATAGCCGTAGCCATAATTGTATCCTCCAAAGTCATAAACATCACCACCGGCCCTGATACCGTTGAAGACTGCGTAGAAATTATTGATTTGATCGTTTGCGTAGAGGTCATTGATCATCAGGAGGTACTTTTTGTGGGTATAATCCTGACGGACTATATAAAGATTGACATCAGAAAAACGCAACAAATCCATGGTTTCAGACACAAGACCTATAGGCGGTGTATCCATCACCACAATGTCAAAATCCTGCTCCAGGTATTCCAAAAACTCCTTCATTTTATCTTTCAGCAACAATTCTGCGGGATTTGGAGGTACAGGACCTGATGGGACGAGATAAAGATTCTCGTATTTGGTGGGCATAATGATTTCTTCCTTCTCTGCACGGTCTACCAGATAGGTGGATAAACCCTCCTTATGGGTTACACCCAAATACTCGGACATCTTGGGCTTGCGAAGATCGAGTCCGACCAAACAGGTCTTTTTCCCACTCAGGGCCATAGCTGAGGCAAGGTTAAGGCTGACATAGGTTTTCCCTTCACCAGAAACTGAAGAGGTGATCAATATTTTTTTACATTTCCTGTCACTTGCGATATAAAACAACGCTGACCGCAGCGACCTAAAGGATTCCGCCACCATGGTCTTGGGATGCTCGGCCACCAACATATTTGTCTCTTTGTTGCTCAGCCCAATGGTTCCCAACATGGGTATCCTGATGGCATTTTTCAACTGGATCTGATCCATGATCTTATTGTTGAGGTAATGATAGCCCAACAAAAACACCAAAGGAATAAAAAATCCCAATCCTAAAGCCATGCCATAATTCTGCGCTTTCTTGGGGAAAATCAAACTCCCTCTCCTAGCATAATCGACTACCGCATTGTCGGGTACATTGGAAGCTTTGGCAATGCCTGCTTCCGCCCTTTTTTCCAAGAGGTAATTGTACAGATTTTCCCGCAACTTATATTGCCTGAATATATTGGTGTAACTCGATTCTGTCTGCGGCAACTTGGAAAATTCTTGATCCAGTTGTTGTAATTTTTTACTTGCCTCTTCCTTTCTCCGCTCAGTATTCTCTACCAGGTTGTCGATGTTTTCAAAAATATTCTCCCGGAGTTTAGAGATTTGTTCATCAATGGCTGCTACATTCGGATGGTTTTCATTCACCACCGAAAGCAGCTTTCTTCTATCCAGGGATGCTTCCATCAAACTCCGGATCAGACCGTTCAGAAAACCATCGTTAAGCCCTACGATAGATGGGGCTATAATATCACTATAATCATTTCCCTTGGTGCTCAGATAGGTCTGAAGGGACTTGTAATAACTCAGTTCAAAATCAATGTTTTGGATCATGTCCTCCAGACTTTGGATATTGCCCAATACCCCACCAAATTCAGAGTCCACGCTCAAAAGCTTGTTGTCCACTTTGAAATTCAGCATGGCCCTTTCTACCACTCTCAAGGAATCCTCCAGGATATGCATCTGTTCATCGATAAACCTAAGCGTATTTTCCGAAATCCTGTTTTTCTCTTTCAGGTCATATTCTATATAAGAATCCATCAGAGAATTGACATAGTCCCTGCCTTTTTCCACTACCTGGGACACCATGGATACCTGCAATACGGTACCATAACTGTTGATCGGCCGTACAGCAATCGCCTTGGAATATCGCTCCAACACATCAACCGGATTATGGATGATAAAATACAGTTTATCCCCTTCTTTGATATTTTTGACTTGATGAATGGTGAATTTGGATTTGGTTGATGCTATTTCCTCACCAAATTGATAGGTCTTATTCAATATTTCCTCATCCGAAGGTCCACTGGCCTTGGCATTGAGGAAATCAAAAAAGCCCCGGTCCTCATGGGTCAGGATAAATTCATCTTCCGATAACATGGTAAAGTGAATCGTCCCAGATTCTGTCTGCGTAAAATCCCAATCCACCTCGACCTTGATCGGTGACTTATCGTACAATTCTATTTCTTTGATATTGGTTGAGGCAAAATAGCTGACATCAAAATGCAGCTTTCTGAGTGCTTCATCCGCAAGGTTCTTTGAGGTAAACAAAAGAATGTCATTTTCCAGGTTGTTGGTACCACTGAAGATATTTGACCTGTCTAGAATCCTTACCTCGGGAGAATTCTTTTGACGGATCAAAACCGAACCGCGTACCTCATATTCCTCCACTGTGTAACGATGAAATAGAAATACCACCACTATGGCTATAAATATACAGGTCAAATACAATGGCCAATACCTGGAATATTTGATCAGGTAGTACTTGATATCAATGGGTTTGACATCCTGTTCAAATTTCGATATGTCTATTTTTCCATCAATCATATATTCCCCGAAATCAAAGCAAATATCAATAATAAAGAAGTAGTGACCGAAATGATCAGACCCAAAGACGATGAAAAATTATCTGCATTTCCAAATTGCCTGATCTTCATCGGCTCTAAATATAAAATATCATTGGGTTGGATAAAAAAGAATTCCGATGCCAATAAGGCACGATCATTCA
>NZ_JBGSXS010000101.1:0-18473 GCF_041751335.1 Aquiflexum sp. | reverse complement strand
GCAAAAGGAATTCCCTTAAGTAAGGTTTTGTTCAATGGGCTGATGCTCAATTTTGAATTTGCAGCAGGGGATATTAGTTATGAAGGATTAATAGTGGAAGAAAGCATAAAGGGTACTTTCAAGCAAAAAGGAATGTCTTTTCCTCTTGACCTTACCAAAGACCTTAATCAGGAAACCGAAAACAAACAGGTCAATAGACCACAGCATCCTGAATCTCCTTTTGAATATTCAGAGATTTCTATTGCATTTAAAAATGAAATTGAAAGAATCCAATTGAAAGGAACAATCACCAAACCCATTGGAGAAGGTCCTTTTCCAGCTGTTGTTTTGGTCAGCGGTTCAGGGCCACAGGACAGAAACTCGGAAATTTTTGGGCACAAGCCTTTTTTAGTCATCGCTGATTACCTGACTAATCAAGGAATCGTTGTTTTAAGATATGATGAAAGGGGAGTGGGTGAGTCTGAAGGCCAATTTTCCTCAGCAAGTTCTTTTGACTTTAAAGATGATGCCATTTCTGCTTTGGAATATTTAAGGAGCCAATCATTTGTTGATAAGCAAAAAGTAGGATTGATCGGACATAGTGAGGGAGGTCTAATCGCATGGCTGATAGGGGCAGAAAAAAATAAAGTGGATTTTCTGGTGGCTTTGGCACCACCTGTTGTTCCAATTCCAGATTTGATGCTCAAGCAAACTGAAGACATTTCAAGATCTTCCGGTTCTCCACAAGAATTAGTAAATCAGCAAGTCTCGATTAACAGAAAGTTTTATAATCTGATAACTCACAGTAAAAACAGTGATGAGGCATTGTCCAAAATCCCTGAGTTAGTAGATGAAATAATGAGTGGTTATGGTCTTGAAAAAGAAATTTTGGAACAACAAGCCAGTTCTTTGGGTTCTACTTTTGAAAAGAGCATTAATCCTTGGTTTTATAATTTTATTAAAACCAATCCAGAAGAATATATATCAAAAATCACTGTACCAACATTTGCAGCTTTTGGTGGTAAAGATCTTCAGGTAAATGCGGCTCAGAATGGAAACAGGTTAGTAGAACTCTTCCAAAGCAAATCTGCATTATTACAATTACAGGTTTATCCTGAACTCAACCATCTTTTTCAAAAAGCAGAGACTGGCGCAGTTTCTGAATATGGGGATATTGAGGAGACATTTTATCTAACTGTACTGCAAGATATCCTTGCGTTCATTAATTCATTTTGAGGGATTTAAAAATTAGTCCTTTCGTTCCGAATTAAGTATTATCGGGATAACTTCGTAAAACAAAAACCAAAAAAACTACCACATGAAATCTATTAAATTCAGTAATGGTGATTCAATGCCAATAATTGGCTTAGGAACATGGAAATCCAAACCGGGAGAAGTTTACCAAGCTATCCTTTGGGCCATAGAATCCGGTTACCGCCATATAGATTGTGCAGCTATTTACGACAATGAAAAGGAAGTAGGTAATGCCCTTCAATTTGCTTTTAAAAATGGACTGGTTACAAGAGAGGAAATGTTTATTACCTCCAAACTTTGGAACAGTAACCACCGCTTGGAGGACGTTCAACCTGCACTGAAAAAAACACTCAAGGATCTTAAATTGGAATACTTGGATCTTTACTTGGTTCATTGGCCGGTAAGTTTCAAAAAAGGTGTTGGCTTTGCCCAAAACAGAGAAGAGTTTTTTACTTATAATGACGTTCCATTATCCCAAACTTGGGAAGGTATGGAAGATTGTAAAAGCAAAGGATTTACAAAACATATTGGTGTATCCAATTTCAATATTGCCAAATTGGAAGAAATAATAAAAAGTGGAAAACAAATGCCTGAAATGAATCAGGTAGAGATGCATCCTTTCAATCCACAGCATAAATTGGTTGAATATTGTCAATCCAAGGGAATCCACATGACAGCATATTCTCCCCTTGGCTCCGGTGATCGGTCTGCATCCATCAAAAAGTCAGATGAACCAAGTTTATTTGAAAACCAGGTTGTAATGGAATTAGCTGATAAATATCAAGTCAGTGCAGCACAGATTTTGATTGCTTATTCGATCCATAGGGGCATAGTTGTTATTCCTAAATCGGTGAATGAGGGAAGAATTAAACAAAATCTGGCCTCCGTAGAAATTCAGTTTGATAAAGAGGATGTAGAAAAATTAAGTAAAATTGATTTAAGATATCGGTTTATTGATGGATCTTTTTTTACTGGTTCAAAGAGTCCTTATGCTCAACAGGATCTATGGGAAAATGATAATAGCTAATGCTTAAAAAATTTAAAAAATTAACATTATTTCAAATAATCAAAGACAGTGTCAAGGATTTTTTTTCAGGGGAATCCATGGGACTTGCTGCGGGAACGGCTTTCTATACGATATTCAGTTTGCCGGCATTGCTGATCATAATTCTTAATATTGGAACTACCATATATTCTGAAACGGAAATCAAGCATGAAATGCTTCAACAGGTAGAAGAATTGGCGGGGGTGGAAAGCAGGGAGACATTGGAAAATATTCTGAATAATTTTGATATGGAAGCCGATGGTGTTATACCCAATTTTGTTGCCTTTTTGATACTTGCTTTCAGTGCCACCACAGTTTTTGTAAGCCTACAAAATGCCATCAACCATATTTGGCATATCAAACCAAGACCAGAAAAAGGGATAATTAAGTTTATCATCAATCGTTTGTTAAGCTTTTCTTTAGTGGCGTCTATAGGCTTTATACTTCTGGTTTCGCTGGTCTTGGATGCTGTTTTGGTTATTATCAATAATTATTTTACTGAATATGTGGTTGATTTGCCCATTAATATGGCCACCATTGCACATTTTGTACTCAGTCAGGTAATTGTGGTAGTAGTATTTGCATTGATGTACAAGATACTTCCTGATGCAAAGGTTAGGTGGAAGGATACTTGGATAGGTGCATTTGTCACTATGTTGCTTTTTGGTATTGGAAAGTACCTTATTGGAATTTATATGGGAAACAGTGATTTGGGTTCTTCCTATGGCGCTGCTGGTTCTTTGGTCATTTTACTGATATGGGTATATTATTCAGTAGTGATATTTTTATTTGGTGCCCAGATTACCTATTACATTGCCGAACATATTGGAGGAAATATTATTCCTAAAAACCAGGCTGTTAAAGTGGAAATGAGAGAGATAAGGGATTGATGAAGTTTGCCAGTCTATATTAGACGGGGAATACGGAAGTCAAATTTGATCTGAATTGGTAAGATAATTTGGGGAAACTGTCTGCCGGGAAGACATAATTTCACTCAATATGGTGAAAAGATATTCCAACTTGACACCCTGACTCCTCAATAATTCGGTAGCAAAACACTAAAACATTTACAATCCTCAATGCTTACCATGCAATCCCATGATCCTCCCCATTATTGCTTGAGCCACCCCAAAACGTGCTGTGTTTCCAGTCAAACCAGATGGCATTCAGTGGACCTGAGGTGCGATCTTGAAAGTCCATAATATAACCTCTCTTTTTTAGGTCATTTCGGACATATGATGGGACCTGACTGTTTAGGGTCAATCCGCCGGGTTTAATTTCGTGCGCACCGAAGGATGACTGCATTTGATAACTTGTGATATTGGCTGCTTCTGCTGCTTCCTGTACGGTCATCCCAAATTCAACTATATTCAAAAACATCTGAAGTAAGTTTTGGTCTTGGGTATCGGCACCTTGTACCGCAAATGAGAGAAATGGCTTTCCATCTTTTAAGGCCATGCTAGGTGTAAGTGTTACTCTTGGCCTTTTGCCTGGCTCAAGGACATTAAAAGGATTCATGGTTTCATCCAAAACAAAACTCTGCATCCTTTGGCTTAGCCCTACACCTGTATTTCCTGCTATCGCTGCTGGTATCCAGCCCCCTGAAGGTGTAACCGAAACTACCCAGCCTTCTGCATCAGCAGCTTGAATTGAGGTAGTACCTGCCTTTAAGAAATGATCCAAATAGGGATCTTCAGAACCTTGGATTGGAATTTCCGGTTGGAAATAAACCAAAGCTTCTTTTCGTTTTTCAAGCAAATGTCTAAAAGGATTCTTCTCACCTTGAAATGGGTAGGGGTCGCCCGGCCCGATTTCTTCATTGTTATTTTCCTTGATCAATTTTGCCCTTTCTTTGGCATAATCCTTGGATAATAAACCTTTCATTGGACTTTTAGGTAGGAATTCAGGGTCACCATAGTAAAAGTCCCTATCTGAAAAGGCAAGGCTCAAGGTTTGATAAAGTGTGTTGATATAATTGGCAGAATTATAGCCCATTGACTTAAGGTCAAAATTTTCTAAAATGTTCAGGCTTTGAAGTAGTGCCGGTCCTTGAGTCCACTCCTGAAGCTTGTAAACATCAATTCCCTTATAATTCACCATTAGCGGTTCTTCAATTTTCACTTTCCATTTGGCAAGGTCTTCCATGGTGAAAAGGCCTCCTTGTTCCCGAGTACCTCTGACAATTTCCTCCGCAATATCTCCTTTGTAAAATCTTTCATTTGCAGCGTAAATGGCCTCCTTTCTGGATTTTCCCTGAGCCAAAGCCTGTTTTTCGGTATCTACCATTTTTTTTAAGGTTTGATATAGGTCATCCTGTACGAATACTTCGCCGGGATATGGGGCCTCTCTTTCTTCACCCAAGTGAGGTAAAAACACTTTTTTAGAATAGGGCCATTCTTTGATCAGGTCTTTTCTGTTTTCAATATTATTGGCGGTTTGAGCCTCAATAGGATATCCTTTTGCCATTTCCATGGCAGGGGCAAGTACCTCCTCCAAACTCATCGTGCCATATTCTGCCAACATGGTCATCAATCCACCCGGGGTTCCAGGGGTGGTTGCCGCCAGTGGGCCAAATTCAGGTGGGTAGGGCATATTTTTTTCTTTGAAAAAATCAACTGTGGCACCTGTTGGAGCCAATCCCATGGCATTGATGGCGATTACTTTGCCTGTATTGGGATTATAGATCAACGCCTGTGTCTCACCACCCCAACTCAGTACATCCCACATTGTGCAGACTGCAGCCAACATAGCGCATGAAGCATCCACGGCATTTCCTCCCTGATTGAAAATCATAGCCCCGGCTGTTGCTCCCAAAGGTTTTCCGGTGATGGCCATCCAATGTTTGCCGTGAAGGGGAGGTTTTTGTGTCTGCGCTTGGCAGAAGCCAATCAAAACCAAGCAAAACAAATTGATGAAAGTTATTTTTCTGATCATGGTCAATTGTCGATTAAGTCAGGTAAAAGTGGTTTGAATCCTTCGAATTTATTATTGTAATGGGTAATCAGATTGAACCAATTGGAAGGCTCTCGTAAACTCATATTATTTTCTATTGCAAAAGCCTCCATTTCTTTGGATTTCTCTCCAAAAATCTGAAAGACCTTTTTCTTTTTCTTTGGTATTTCAAATAAGTTATTATCCTGTATATAGTAGTAAACAAATCGCTTGATAATCTCATCATTCCTGTTGCCGACCATTAGCGCGGCATTATAGTTGGATTCTTTGATAGATGCGACAGTCCTTCTGACTAAGGGCATTTTTCCATCCACTAAAACCTCAAAAAAACCTGCAATAGGTACTCCTTCATCTTTCAGGTCCATACCATTGACAAAATATCTTGGTACCCTGTGCTTTGAATCCACCCATACGATGTTTCTTACCCTATGTCCAGCAATTGCAGTTGCTTCATCGGAATCTTCAGCCCTTAACTCAAAATTATTTGAATTGATATTGTACCTAACAAAATAGCCTTCTATGATTTCATCATCTTTATAAAGCAGGATAGAGGCTTTATTCCATTTGGTGTCAAGGTAAAAATTTCCAATCAATCGTTTTGGGTCAGGAGGGATTCCAAAGACTGCATGTCCACCTTCAAAATTAGGTCTTTTGGAAAAAAGTTCAGCAACATTCGTGGCCCGGATTGTTTTCTGAAGAGCCTCTCCTGAATCATCTTCGTATCCAAATGGAAAAAGGGTAATGATACCAAGGTTAAGATCTCCATTTACCGTGATTTGGGATTTGTAGGATTGGAACCCATTAATCTGAATGTTAAGAATAAATTTTTCTTCAAACACATTCTCTATCATAAATGCTCCTACATTATTGGAAATATCCGAAAAAGCTGTTTCCCTTAATGTAATCACAGCACCTGTTATAAATTCATCATTTGCACCGTTTCTTAAGGTGCCCTTTATAGTGTATTGCTGGGCATTTGATATTCCCATAGCAGAACTCAGCACTAGGGACAATAGAAGTAATCTAACAGGAATTATTACAGACTTATTCAAAAGAAACCTCCTTATTTTTAATCTTTAAATGTCCAAAAAGAGTATTTGTTTGAAATATGGATCTCTTTTACTTACATTTAATCGGTAATATAATTATTGATTCTCAATATCAGGAATAAAAATCGGATGGAGTTATTTTTTCTTTATTTAATGGGTGGAATTTACATTTTTGCAGGAATTATGCATTTTGTCAAGCCTAGAATGTATATAAGGATAATTCCCCCATTCTTTCCCAATCCTAAAGTTTTGAATGCGATAGCGGGAGCTTTTGAAATTATTTTAGGATTGGCATTGTTCTTTCCAAGTACAAGATCTATTGCAGCCATTGGAATAATTTTACTTTTATTGGCGGTTTTTCCCGCTAATATTTATATGTATCAAAAAGGGGCAAAAGGAATACCAAAATGGGCCCTATTGCTTAGATTGCCCCTTCAGTTCGTTTTGATCGCTTGGGCCTTTATGTATGTTTAAATTATAAGACGTTGAATTTTAATGATTTTAATTTTGAGTCGAGCCTTGTAGAAGGGCTTGACGCGATGGGTTTTACCAAACCTACACCAATCCAAGAATTTGCAATACCCTTGATACAGCAAGGTAAAGATTTGATTGCCTGCGCCCAAACCGGTACAGGTAAAACAGCTGCCTTTATTTTGCCCATATTGAACAAAATCACCAAGGAAGGACAATCCGGTTTGAACACCTTAATTTTGGCACCAACCAGGGAACTCGCCATTCAGATAGATCAGCAGATCCAAGGCTTTGCCTATTTTGTTGGTATTAGTTCTATCCCTGTATATGGGGGAGGCGATGGAATTGCTTGGGAACAACAAAAGCGAGCAATGGAAGATGGGGCAGAAATCATCGTCGCAACACCGGGAAGGTTAATTGCGCTGCTGGCAGGAGGAAAAATACAGTTTGACAAATTAGAACACCTCATTTTAGATGAAGCTGATAGGATGTTGGATATGGGATTTTCAGAAGATATCCTGAAGATCGTCAACTACCTTCCAAAAGATAGACAAACTGTTTTGTTTTCTGCCACCATGCCTCCCAAAATCAGACAGTTTTCCAAACAGCTTCTCCGTAATCCTGAAGAAATCAGTCTATCTGTAGGTAAAACTGCTGAGGGGGTTACTCAGGGTGCCTATTTGGTGTATGATGGACAGAAGGAATCGCTGGTGCGTAATATTCTTGGAAAGAAAGATTATGAAGCTGTCATCATTTTTGCCTCAACAAAAGAAAAAGTAAAGAACCTGTATAAATTACTCAAAAAAGATTTTGAAATAGAGGCTTTTCACTCTGATTTAGAACAAGTTGAGAGGGAAAAGATCATGTCAAGATTTAAGAATAAATCTTTAAAAATCCTTATCGGAACTGACATCATTTCCAGAGGAATAGATGTAGTGGGAATCGAGTTGATCATCAATTATGACACTCCCAATGATCCGGAAGATTACGTTCACCGTGTAGGTAGGACAGCAAGGGCGGACAGCAAAGGTGAAGCCATCACCTTTATCAGTGACAAGGATAAATATAAATTTGAACGTATTGAATCGATGATTGGGATGGAAGTTGAAAAACTACCTTTACCCGAAGGTTTTGAAAAAGGTCCAGATTACAAAGGGGGTAGTTCCAACCCAGAAAGAAAAAGTTTTAATAAGAAAAAGCCTTTTAACAAAAACAAGAAGAAAAGGCCTGGAGAATCTAATACTGGTCCAAAGCCTTCTGGAATTGAAAGAAAAAGAGAAGCAAAACACAAATCAACATTACCGCCGAGAGAGAGTCCATCAGAGACCAAGTCTAATTTCCCAGCCAGAGAAAAGAAAGAAGAAAACAAAAAAGATAAAAACACACTCTTTGGAAAAAGAACCAATGTGGTGGATGATATCTGATGAAGCTTAAAATTTACCAAGTTGATGCTTTTGTTACGCAGGTATTTCGAGGGAATCTTGCTGCAGTTGAAAATGAGGATATAATCAAAAACCTTCAATTTGACCTACATCTTATTTCTAAAATTAAGGCTAGAGGAGTGATTGTATCTGCGCTTGGAAAAACGGTGGATTTTGTGTCCAGATTTTTTGGTCCTCAAATTGGAGTCCCAGATGACCCTGTTACTGGATCTGCACATACTTCATCGCCGCCTATTTGGTCAAAAAATCTCATTTCAAATATTGATTGCTGAGCCACTTTTCTAATTTTCCGGAATCTTATAAACAAACGCATTCACGTTCATACCTGCACCAACAGAAGCAAAAACCAAATTATCACCAGAACTGAAATAGTAACCGTTGAGCTCTTTTCTGGCAATCATGTCATAAAGAATAGGCACAGTGGCCACGGAATTATTACCCATTTTGGATATGATCATGGGCATGATTCCTGCAGGTTTTTGGGTAACCCCAAAAAGCTTTAGTGTTCTGATTAGAATTGCTTCATCCATTTTTGCATTGGCCTGATGTATGAGAACTTTACTGATATCTTTAATGCCCAAACCTGATTTTTCTATAGTCTGCTTCATCAATACCGGCACTGTATTCAATGCATATTCATAAAGTTTCCTACCATTCATTTTCAGGAATAAAGTGTCATCCTTAAAATCCGGGTTATAGGAAACATCCATTTTCAAAAGATGGGCTTGAGTAAGGGTATCGGTCCTGGTTTTGTGACAAAGGACCCCAATAGGTTCTTCACTTTCCACTCCTTCCAATACAACTGCCCCAGCACCATCAGAATAAATCATGCTGTCGATATCATGGGGATCTATAATCCGTGACAGTGTTTCAGCACCGATAATCAAAGCTCTTTTTGCATCACCTGATTTGATAAAATAGTCTGCATGGATTACACCCTGTACCCATCCTGGACAACCAAAAGGAAGATCATAAGCCACACAGTCAGGATTTTCTATTTTTAGCAAATGCTTTACCCTTGATGCAATGGTAGGAAGGATATCTGTTTTTCGGTTATTGTATAATATTTCTCCAAAATTTTGGGCAACAATGATATAGTCTAAAGTTTCAGGATCAATCGCAGAATTTTCGATAGCAGCTTTGGCAGCGAAATATGCCATATCGGAAGTATTCAATTCAGGTTTTAGGTATCTTCTTTCCTCTATTTCTGTTATTTCCTGGAATTTCTGAATGATCGCACAATTCTCTTTCGAGATTTTTTCTCCCTTTTCATTGATGAAATTATTGTTTAAAAAATCTTGATTTTTTACAATTACATCTGGGAGGTATGAACCAGATCCCTTGATTACGGTGTAAATTGACATATTTGGTGATTTTGAGACAGTGGATATATTTTGGCACCCAATTAAGTAATAATATTTCAAAAAAGGTATTCTTATTAAAAAAGAAAAGCCCTGAAATATTTCAAGGCTTTCTCTATTTTTCAAATATTTGGCTGCGGAGTTGTCCGGAGGTAAGGCTTAATTTTGGTATATCCTTTAGGGAATTTTGCCGGGATATCTTCATCTTTGATACTTGGCACAATTACCACATCATCCCCGTTTTTCCAATCGGCAGGGGTAGCAACTGAATGATATGCCGTCAATTGCAAAGAATCAATCACCCGTAACAATTCAACAAAATTCCTTCCTGTACTCGCAGGATAGGTAATGATCAATTTGATTTTTTTGTCATTGCCGATGACGAAAACTGACCTTACGGTTGCTTTTTCGCTGGCATTGGGATGTATCATATCATAAAGCTCAGCTACTTTTTTGTCCTCATCTGCAATCAGGGGGAAATTAACAGTCGTATGCTGTGTTTCATTGATATCTTTGATCCATTCCCTATGGTCTGCCAATCCATCCACACTCAATGCCATTACTTTGACATTTCTTTTATCGAACTCAGATTTTAATTTGGCTACAGCGCCAAGCTCTGTGGTGCAAACAGGAGTATAATCGGCAGGATGTGAAAAAAGGACTCCCCATCCATCTCCCAAATACTCGTGAAAATCAATTTTTCCTTCTGTCGTCTCTGCGACAAAATTTGGAGCAATATCTCCCAATCTTAGTGACATAGTTGTTTTGGTTTAAAAGTCTATAAAATATATAGGATAACTACACATTTTGAGGGCAATTAGTTTCAATATGAGTAAGGATTATATGAATAATTTGTATGTGGATTTCTTTTTGGATTAATGGTTGTAGTAATTAATTTCTGATAATAGATATTGCCTGGATATATGCCGGAGAGACAGGGATAACCGATATTGGGGCAAAGGAATGAATGAGGGTAATTAGCTTCATTGCGAGAGTTAAAAATTGGCAAGAAGTAGTTTGAAAAATAAATCAAAACATACCCATCCTTTAATTGGTTTTCATTTCAATATAAATCCAATACATTTATCAATATCGTAAATCAAATAAAAAATATGAAGACATATTACAATCCTGAAGACCTTAAAAAATTTGGAAAAATAGGTGAGTTCCAAAAATCTATGGCAGATAAATTCTTTGACTATTATGGAGAGGTTTTCAAAGAGGGCGCATTGACTGCACGTGAAAAAGCGCTGATTGCCTTGGGAGTGGCCCATGCCATCCAATGTCCCTATTGTATAGATGCGTACACAGTTGATACCATGGAAAAAGGCTGTGATGAAGAACAGATGATGGAAGCGGTTCATGTTGCAGCAGCCATCAGAGGAGGCGCTTCTTTAGTCCATGGCACACAAATGATGAATAAAGTCAAAGAATTGTCCATGTAAGCAACAAGAAGTGTTATCTATTTGAACCTTTAATCCGCTAACACTTCACTAATAATTTGGTAGGAGGTACAATCACAAACTTATAGGAAATTTAATTAATGAAATCTTTAAAAGCGCAGAATCACCCTTTATCAAATTCTCAATATGAGCTAGAGTTGCTGGAGACCCCTGATTTTGGGATTAGTTTTGTCCAGAAACTAGACGAATCCAAATTGTATCCTCTCAAACCTTTACAAATTGAAACCCTGCAGATCAATATGGGAAAGATGTGTAATCAGGTTTGTCAACATTGCCATGTGGATGCCGGTCCTGACAGGAAAGAAATCATGACCAGGGAAATCATGGAGGATTGTCTGAGAGTCATCGAAAAAAACAACATCAAATCCGTGGACCTCACTGGAGGGGCACCTGAAATGAATCCAGACTTCAGATGGTTTGTCACTGAAATAAGGAAAATCGGAATAGATATAAATATCATTGTGAGATGTAATCTGACCATTATTTTGGCAAACCCAAAATTCCATGACCTGCCTGAATTCTTTAAAGAAAACCATATAGAAGTCGTTTCATCGCTTCCATATTTTTCAGCCTCAAAGACAGATGCACAGAGAGGTGATGGTGTATTTGAAAAATCTATCAAAGCCTTGAAGATGTTAAATGATATTGGTTATGGCGTTGAAGGAAGTAATTTGATATTGAACCTTGTCTATAATCCTTCCGGCGCATTTTTACCGGGAAGTCAGGAAGGACTTCAAGCGGAGTTCAAAAAGAAATTAGGTAACAACTTCGGGGTAAGTTTCAATGATTTATTTACCATTACAAATATTCCTATCAGCAGGTTTTTGGATTACCTAATCCGAAGTGGAAATTACGAAGGGTATATGGAAAAATTGATTGAATCATACAATCCCACTGCAGCAGCCAATGTGATGTGCCGTTCAACCATTTCTGTCGGATGGGATGGGTTTCTATATGATTGTGATTTTAATCAAATGTTGGAACTGAAGGTGGAAGCCCCAAAAAGCCAGCATATTAAAGATTGGGATCAAATGGTTTTGAAAAACAGAAATATTATGGTCAATCAACATTGCTTTGGATGTACGGCCGGTGCAGGGTCAAGCTGTGGGGGGGCAACTGCTTAAAAATATGAAAAGCAAAAATTCAGAAAATGCCATCATCATCTTTCAGAAAAACCTGATATTCGGAAAAGTGAAAACCAGATTAGCAGCTACTGTTGGTAATCAAATGGCGTTGGAAATTTATAAGGATTTGATTGCCTTCACTTACAGACAGGTTATTGAAATAAAAGATGCCGATTTATGGGTGTTTTTTTCCGAGGGTTTTGAAGAAATAGGAGAGGATTTTCAGAAGCATATCACCGCAATAATGATTCAGGAAGGTGCTTACTTGGGTGAAAGAATGCAAAATGCTTTTGCCACCATTTTTGGAATGGGTTATACTAAAGCTGTTTTAATTGGTACTGATTGTCCTGAAATCACTCCTAAAATTATTAAAACTTCGCTGGATTCACTAAAGAAACATGAGGTCGTAGTAGGTCCTGCCCTAGATGGAGGATATTACCTTATCGGGATGAACAAAGTCTACCCTCAATTATTTTGGCAAATGCCATGGAGCACTGAAAAATTACTGACCTTAACTCTACAAAAATTGAACAATGACAATCTTTCTCATTATCTTTTGCCTGTTCTTTCCGATATAGATACCGAGGAAGATTGGTTAAAGTTTGAAACTTTGATTTCAGAAAACAATTGATAGTTGTCCTATGAACAAACAAAAGATGAGGTTATCGCTTATTTCCTTTGCTTTTTTTATTTTTCAATCTGTTACAGTCCTAGCCCAGGAAGAGGTTAAGTATGATATCAGTGTTGCCGGTATTTCCATCGGTGAAATGACAGCTGTCAAAAAGAAATCAGGACAAAAAACTTTTTATGATGTCAAAAGTGAAGTGAGTTTTTGGTTTTTTGGAAGAATCAACGTTGACTATACAGTAAAGACAGAATTTCTGGATAAACAATTGATCCTTGCAGATTCACAATCAAAAACCAATAGAGGTGATTTTCGGACTTTAGTCAAATGGGAAAAAGACCATTATAAAGTGGATTCAAAAAATTACAAATATGATAACAATAAACCTATCAGAAAACCCTTGTACTGCAGTTCATCAGTTTTTTTCTTTGAAGAACCTACTAACTTCAATGAGTTTATGGCGGAGGGATATGGATTGGTTTCCCCCATCAAAAAAGTAAAAGATTATTACGAAGTTGATGTCAATGGCAATAAAAATAAGTACTACTATGTCAATGGAGTTCTTGACAAAGTAGTGGTGTACAGTCCGATCAAAAATTATGTGGTCAAAAGAAAATGATCCCCAGTGAAGCTAAGTATCATCATACCGATATTGAATGAGTCTGAGAACCTGAGGGAATTACTTCCATTTTTTTTCAATCATGATAAGAATGATAAAATAGAAGTTATAGTCGTGGATGGAGGCAGTAAAGATGATTCTTTTGAGACAGCTTTGAAAATGGGTGCTAAAGTGGTCAAATCAGAAATTTGTTCAAGAGCTTGTCAGATGAATTTAGGTTCCCATCAGGCCATTGGTGAAATCCTTTATTTTGTCCATGCAGATACCAGGGTGCTCTCCTCGTTCTATGAGGACATAGTTCAGGCAGTGGATAGGGGAGTTCCAGCAGGTTGTTTTGCTTATTCCTTTGATTCCGATAGTCGACTTTTAAAGTTAAATTCATGGTTTACTCAATTCAATGGCTTATTGTCAGGTGGTGGAGATCAAACGTTATTTATTACAAGAGAAGTTTTTGAAGATTTAAAAGGTTTTGATGAATATTACTGCATTATGGAAGATTTCGAATTGGTAAGGCGACTGAAAAAAAAGTACAGTTTCCATGTTATTCCTAAAAAAATAACTGTCTCTGCCCGGAAATATGAAACCAATTCCTGGTTTAGGGTGCAAGTGGCCAATTTGATTGTGTTTGCTCTTTTCTTTTTCAAAACCCCACCCAATAAACTTAAAGAATTATATTCCAAGCTCTTGATATACAGGTAAAAAAAAAAGACCGCAAAACGGCCCTTTTTATATATCATCAATACCTATGAGAAAAATTTACTGCCACAAAGGTATCATCCTCAATTTTTTGTTTGGTTAAGGCAATGTGAAGTTAAGGTCATTAAATTATCTTCTCTATTTGAGAGATGTTTTTTCAATAGATATATACCTTGTGATATATAGTTGAAATATGCCTTCGACGATATAAATTTTCTTAATCAGCACTGAATTGACAAAATAAAGCGTCGGATATGGTAATTATTTCAACTTTATATCAATCATATTTCAACTTTATTTCTATTTAATTCCGAATCTCTTCAGCTCTCCGAAACTCTATTTCTATAGTAAGTCTCAAAAAATATCAATTAATATCAAATAATATCCACTTATATCTCAACCAATATTTCAACCATATTTCAATTTTTTTTCAAAAAATATCAACCAATATCTATTTTTTCATCATCTCCACATTCTTCAAAATATCCATTGCAAACAAACTCATTGCTTTTACTCCTGTCTTGATAGTAGGTTCAGGCAGGGGGGCGAAGTAGGGGGAGTGGAGTCCGGGAATATCCAATCCTTCTTTTTTAGCTTTTTCCAAAAATTCAGGATCTGAAGCTCCTAGGTAAAACATCGTAATGGGAATATTCCTTTCCTGCATACCAAAACGGCTGAAATCCTCCCCGATCATCTGGGCTTGCACTTCTTTGACTTTGTCGGATCCTATATTGTTTTTAAAGATATCAACCATCTGTCGGGTGAGTTCATCATCATTGATCAAAGCAGGTGTATGGGGATGGCGGATCCAATAGGTGGGCATTTTGTCTTCCGATAATCCTGCTGCCCTGGCATATTGCTCACTGATGCGTTTGATGCTGCTGACCATTTCTTCCCTCACTTCAGGAGAATAAGAGCGCAAAGTCAATTGCATCACCACCTCATCCGGAATGATGTTGTGAACAGTACCTCCATGGATTGACCCAACAGTGATCACAGCAGGATCAGTTGGCGCAATCCTCCTGCTGACTATGGTCTGATAAGCCTGTATCATTTGCGCACTCAAGACGATCGGATCAATCCCCTTGTGCGGAGCAGCACCATGAGCACCTTCACCATAGACAGTTACATTCATCATATCCACACCCGCCATCAATGGGCCTGATTTATAGCCCAACATTCCTGCCGGCAAAAATGGATCATCATGGAGCGCAATGGCATAATCAGGGTGGGCGAAGCGTTCGTACAAACCGTCGTTCATCATATTCCATGCACCCATTCCGTTTTCTTCAGCAGGCTGACCAACCATCAAGAGCGTTCCTCTCCAGGCATGTTTGTATTCCACCATCATTTTGGCGGTTCCCACAAATACACTCATATGAATATCATGTCCGCAGGAATGGGTGATAAAGGTTTCCTTTCCATCATTGGAAATTCCTTTTTTGGTGGATGCATAAGGAAGACCTGTTTTTTCTTCCATAGGCAGGGCATCCATATCTGTTCGTATTAGGAGGACCGGACCGGCACCGTTTTCCAGTATACCAACCACGCCATAACCGCCAATATTTTCCGTCACCTGATATCCCATGGATTTCAGCTCTTTGGCTATTCGGGCAGAAGTTTCTTTTTCTTGAAGTGACAATTCAGGATTCTGATGTAGCTCTTTGTAAAGTACATCGAGTTCAGGATAGATTTTGTCAATAAAGTTGTCAACAGATTGTGAAAACCCAGACATTGGAAATATGATGATCAGAAGAAAAAGGCAAAACAGGGAAACTCTCATAAACTTCTTGTATTTTACTTTTTCAAAGAAAGCGATTTATTCACGGTTTATGGCAATTATTGTATTTTCGGTAAAAGTAATTATAGTGTTTTTATGCCAATCATAGAAAAATCAACTTACGGTACGCCTCCAAGAATGCTCTTTAATGGCCATTTTGAAACCATTATTCCAAGTATATTTAGAAAGGTAGTGGGTGTTCAATATCAGCGGGAACGGATTGATACACCTGATTACGATTTTTTGGATTTGGATTGGTCAAAGGTGGGGAGTGACAAACTCCTGATCATCAGCCACGGCTTGGAAGGCAGTTCCGAAAGACATTATGCCCGAGGTTTGGCAAAACTATTTAATCAAAACGGCTATGATGTATTGGCATGGAACAACCGTACCTGTGGGGGTGAAATGAACCTTCAACCCATCATGTACCATCATGGGGCGAGCTATGATTTGAAAACAGTGATTGATCATGTGGAGAAAACTAAAAATTACGATGCCTATTACCTGGCAGGCATCAGCATGGGCGGTGCGCAAACCTTGAAATACTTGGGAGAAAACGGACTTGACCTGAATTCAAAAATCAAAAAAGCAGCGGTTTATTCCACTCCCTGCAACTTACCGGATTCTGCTGCTACGCTTAAAGAAAAGAGAAATACCTTTTATAAAAAACGCTTTCTTGGAAAACTGAAGGCAAAAATGTTCCTGAAAGGACAGCAATTTCCCGGTTTGGTGGATTTGGATTTACTGAAGACGGTCAAGGAGTTTGATACATTTGATACCCATTTTACAGCCAAAATTCATGGATTCAAAGACGGGAATGATTTCTATCATTCAGTCAGTGCTGACAATTGGATGAAGGCTATTCAGATTCCAACCCTGATCATTAATGCACTGAATGACCCCTTATTGATGGACAGATGCTATCCCATCGATTTGGCAAGAAACCACCCACATCTAATTCTGGAAATGCCAGCTAGGGGCGGGCATACGGGTTTTATAGTGAAGGGACAGGAGTTTACTTGGGCAGAATATAGGTTTTTGGAGTTTTTTGAGACGAAGTCATCTAAAATTCCGTACAGACAATAAACAGATCAAAGGATTTAAATAGGAACACTATGAAACAATTTATTTTGCCCTCTATTTTATTGTTTACTCTACTTTTAATCAGCTGTAAAGAGGATGAAATCCATCCTGAATCAGCCATTTGGGGTCAGTGGGAATTAATTAAATCGGTTAACAGTTGGACAGGAGAAGTTATGGAGGGGGAGGATATAGAATGGTCAGAAATCTATACTTTCAATTCGAACAATACATTTTTAAAAACGAGAAATTCAACTGACGGTGAATTTGAGGCTTCAGGAACCTTCACATGGACTGAATCTGACCCGCTTGATTCAAGTATGGCACGGGGATTTCTTACGCTGACATTTCAAGCCGGTATGGAGAGCTCAAGTACATGTTATTCAGATGGTAGTGAAGTATTGGTCATCACCCAACAGCAAGTGCTTATGAATACCTGGGATTATTGTGATGGTCCAAGGTTGCAATACCAGAAAAAATAGATCCATAAAAAAAACGATGGCCCACCGAGCCATCGCTTATTAATAACTATTACCCAATCAATTTTCGGCCATTAACCGAAAAAGATATCTTAATATCTATGAATATTTTTTCATTACTGTTTGAATCTAAACGAACACTTCAAATTAAAAATTCTCTTGGATTTCTTAAAAGAGGTTAAATCATGATAAATTGGTTGATAGTAGGAGGGGAGAGCGGCCACAAGGCTAGAAACATGAACCCAGACTGGGTATTGGATATTCAGGAGCAATGCCAAGTCGCTAAAGTTGCTTTCTTTTTCAAACAATGGGGTGGAAAAAACAAGAAAAAAGCTGGACGAGAACTCAACTGGCAAACTTTCGATGAAATGCATGAGGTGGAGTTGGAAAGTTTTATCTGATATCAAAAATATTCTTTTATTACCAAACAAATTCGTCGAAAGGAAAATCAAAAGATAAAACCTGATTCTTTTCTCATCCTACTAATAAGTCTGAAAGTTTTTTAGCCTTGTTTTTCTTGATATCTTTTACAATAGGTGGTATATCTTCAGAACTGACCAATTTGAATGAGGGTATGTCCTTCAATATACTGTATAGATCATTATAGGCTAAATTTTTACCCATATAAGCATCCATGATTAAAAAATATTGGGAATCTCCATTAATGTTCCGGTTTTTTGCAAACTTGTTAAGTCTATCTATTACACTCTCGAATTCGGCGATCTCAGACTGAATATTAGCTATTGGTTTGCTAGCATTCAAATCTATACTTTTAATGCCATACATAGCTCCATTGTAACCCAATCCATCAAAGTGATAATCAAAGAATAGGGATGGCAAAGAGCTTTGTTTTAAAGTATAGTTAACATCAATCTGTTCCTTAAGAGGTTTATGTAGTTTTTGTTCTATTTCAATTTGAAACAAAGAAGGGACATTAACCATTTTTAATTCCTCTTTATCTTTACCAATAAGTTTATCAAAATAGAGTTTAAAAGAAGACTCATCGAAATCTTTTTTTATATAGGCCGGTTTACTTATTTGTAAAATACCATTA
>NZ_JBGSXS010000100.1:0-8558 GCF_041751335.1 Aquiflexum sp. | reverse complement strand
GACCATTCTGCAAGAGATATTTTGAACAAAGGGTCTTGTTTTTTCATAGTAAAACTGATTTGGGGAATACCGAATCCTAAAGCTGCTGTTGCCAATCCGGTTTTTTTGAGGAAGTTTCTTCTTTGGTTCATACCTGTGGGATAATTGTAATATGGTTAACGCTTTTTTGATAGTTAAGCACTAAATTTTTATCAACAATGAAAGATGTCGGATGACCGATGTAATGGGCATTGAGGGATTTAAGCATAGGATGGATTTAATTGGTTGTTTACTTGCAAAATTGCTTAGAATCACAAATTGTAAAGTCAAGCTCAATTTCGTGAAAAAGAATAGAATCCCATCATCATTTTCTTTAAATTGGCTAATTCTCGTAAATTAAAATTAAGAAAATTGAAAAGACCCAAATCGTTTATTCTTTCACTTTTATATTCCATCAAACTTTTTTATTCTACCATCAAACTCAAAGCAGGCATCAAAACCGGGCTTATTCGCTCTATTATGATCATGCCCTACAAAGGTTTCGGCAATGAGTGGGAAATATATTTTGTGGTAAGGGTGATCCGGGACAGGAAAATCGGGCTTTCCCATGAACAGGACAGAAGGTGGCGGAACTTCCGGAAAATGTACAAACGCTTTATGACATGGGAAATTCCAGGTGTCAGGGTCATGGCCACCTTTCATGGAAATGAGGTCATTGCCTGTACTGACGATGAAGGTTATGCCGAATTCCGGATACCGGTGCCCCCAACTTTTTCTCCCGGCCATCAATGGCATGAAGTGGAACTTGAATTGATAGACCCGGTCATTCGTCGACAAAGCAAGGTGACTGCTGTCAATAGAGTCTTTATGCCCTGTGACTATCTCGAATATGGGATTATTTCAGATATTGACGACACCATTGTTCCTACTGGGGCAACCCGATTATGGGAAATGATCAAAACAACATTTTTGGGTAATGCGTATTCCAGAATTCCTTTTCCGGGTGTGTCTGCATTTTACAAAGCCTTGGAAAAAGGAAGGGATGAAATTGAAAGCAATCCTTTATTCTATGTTTCTAGCAGTCCATGGAATTTGTATGATTTCCTGATGGAGTTTTTGGAAGTGCACCATATCCCCAAAGGTCCATTGATGCTAAGGGATATTGGCCTGTCCAGAGATCAATTGATTGCAGGAAGTCATTTTGACCACAAGCTGGCACAAGTGGAAAAGATATTTGAATATTATAGTGATATCCCTTTTATCCTGATCGGTGATTCCGGGCAACATGACCCTGAAATTTACCTGCAAGTGATCAAGGATTATCCGGGCAGGGTAAAGATGATTTACATCAGAGATGTACAGGAATCCCGACATGCTGCCATGCAAGAGATTCAATTGAAAATGCTAAACCTTGGAGTAGAAATGCTCTTGGTTACTGACACCATGGACGCCGCTAGGCATTCACTGGCCAAAGGTTGGATCCTAAAATCAGATGTAATCGATATCGCTGAAACCAAAAAAGAAGACGAGGAAGCTTCCTAAATAACTTTTATGAGGAGGTTAAAAAAAAATTAATGAACCACAAAAGTTACAAAAGGGTACAAAAGAAAATTAAAAAATTGGTTTCATTCAACCTCAAATTTTACTCACTTTTGTTTCCTTTTGTCTCTTTTGTGGTTCAAAAAAATTAAATTCCTATATACCACTAAATCAAAAAATATAGCATTTGTGGAATTCTCAATTGTTTTTCAGCACTCCCGCTTCCACAAACCAAAATCCATCCCATTCCCAACCCCATGTTTTGAGATCCAAAGATGGATTTTGATCAGCATTGACCGTTTTATATTTCAGGGCTTGTTGGCCAAGATTCCATGTTAGGGGAGTTTGGATTTGGAGTGTTTCGGGTAGTTGGTCTGCATTGGACTCCACCAGGTAAAAAGCATTGGCCTGCCCAAAAACCTTGGCTTGGCCATCTTTGTCAATCGCTACAGCAGTCTTTTCGTCCACGGCAATCGCTTTTAAGGGAAGATTTTCAGATAAACTTTTTAACCTTGCCAAAAAACCGACCAATCTTCCTTCTCTGTTTCTCTGAGAAAAATGCTGGTCAGTAATCGTATTTTGTAAAAAGGGATGATTGATCAAACTTGACCTCCGAACAGTCAATCTTTCATCGTATGGATTTTGGAGGGCTTCCTGACTGATAATGGATCCTTTCTCCCCTGTATAAACAAACTCACCCATGATGGCACATCCAGCACTTGTCCCTCCAATTGGGATTTGTTTTTCATGGATCAAATATTGAATGGCCTCTTCAACTTTGGTGCCTTCCCATAATCTCAGATATTGGGACTGATCGCCGCCTGCAATAAACAATGCCTCGGCATTCTTCAATATTTCAAAAACCTTTTCGTTATTAGAGGCTTCAGCAGTATTAAGCCTTAAGGTTTCTACCGAATTCAATCCCCCCATACCATAGAGGTAATCATTGTAACCTGCACCGCCACTGACCCTGATGATCACAAAATCCCCTCCACCCGATCTTTCAATCATCCATCTCATAGCTGCATCCACATCAGTACTTCCTCCCATAAGAACAAGCCCACTTTCTGTTTCGGATTCAATATCATCAGTATTTCCTACCCTTCCCAAAGAATAGGACTCCTGAACAGGGGGAATAGGAGGAGTGATAGGTGCTGCACTACAGGAATAAGTGATAAATAGAAAAAAAGAAACCACTGCATGAAAATTCTTGGATATGCTCATCATTGTTGAAGATTTGAAATTGTTTTGCAAACTAATGAATACATTTAATCAAACCTTAATTTGTCAAAAGTCATTTTCAAAACCGACATATTAAACTAAGCAACAATTCTTTTTTCAGTGATTATCAATTTGTCTTTCTTAAGTCCGAAAAAGGGTCTTATCCAATTCCACCTCCTGATACCAAACTCATATATCAGCCAAGAAAACCCAAATGTACCTACAGACATCACCAAGAACTTTGGCCAAAATCCCCACTCCATGTGCATCAAATAAAAACCAATGGCTATGGTAATGGTCTGATGAAGGATATAAAATGGATAGACCGACTCATTGGCATAGGTTAAGGTTTTGCTGGGTCGGTTAAGGTAAGCAGCTGCATATCCAAACAAAGTTAAAATCCAGGCCCAAAGATTGAATACTTTAAAAAGTGCCTCAATGAAATGGATCAAAGTAGAATCTGCATACAACTGCCTCAATCCAATCAAGAGGGTAAAACCCACAATTCCGCAATAGAGGTATTTTCTTCTGTTTTCCAAAACAGTTTTCCAGAAAACGGCTTTGACCGAGATCAATAGAAAGCCAAAAAAGAAAAGCGTAATATAATTCACCACGTTAAACCAATCTCCCCAAAGAGCATGAGTGGATGGAAAAAAGGGCTCTACCAATGATTCCAATATATAAAGGGGAATGATCAAAAAGAACAAGCCAAAAGGTCGGGAAGCTAAGACAGCCATTTTTTTCAATAGCCATGTTTGAGGGTGATTCCTGAGGTAAAGGAAAGCTGGAATCAAAACCAGAGAAAAGAGCAACAGATAAGGCAAAAACCAAAGGTGGTGCCAGGAAAAATTACCTTCAGGGTATACTCCGATGAATGCCTGAGATGGCCAAAATTCCAAATACCCAGCTGAAAATTGTCCTTTATCCAAACGCTCAAAATAAACCTGTGGGGGGACAATGAAAAGGATTCCAACCACCAAAGGCAACAATAACCTTTGTATCCTTTCTTTGGCAAATTGTCCACCGTCCTTTTTGAAAGTGCATAATAGGTTCCCATTCCCGAAATCACAAAAAGGATAGGCAAGCGCCATTGGTTCACAAATAGCATCGGCCATCTGATTTCAGAGTAAATGATATCATTTTTGATGTGAAATCCCCAAGGGACAAAAAACATCCCAACATGGTAGAAAATCAGTAATCCGAAAACGATTACCCTAAGCCAGTCTAAGTCATGTCTGCGCATAATTTTTGATTTTGTTTCCTCCAAAATTACACATTGTCAAAGTTCGAAAAAGTGCCTTGTGACCAATTCCAAAGGTTTGGGATGAAATGCAAGGTTTAAATGCTTTTGAATTTTCTTTCAAAGTCGGAAACCATCCCTCTCGATACAGGAAGTGAATCAGAATGGCTTTTTAATCTTAATTGATAGCCTTGTGCATTACCTTTTACCTGTTTGACTTTTTGGAGATTGACCAAAAATGACCTGTGTGTTTTAAAAAAATGGGGAAAAGAATCCAATTGGGATTCAAGTTCTTTCATGGTCATTCTTTTTAGGATTTTGTTAGTATCCTCCCCTTTCTCCAAAAATATTTCCAGATAATTTCCTTCCGATTTGGCAAATAGAAACTCATGCGGATTCAATTCAAAATCATCACTTTTTTGCTGGGTGACGATAGACAGAATGTTATATTGTTGGTGGAATAACTCAGACTGATGTTGACTGTTAAGCGATTGCGCAGTTTTGAGATGTGCCTTCGTCAACCTCAGGTAATTCAAAGGAACAAGAATAACTGCAAACAGGACTCCCACCATAAAGGTATTTCTGATTTCTTCCATAAAGTATCGCATAGACCAGTTATCAGGATTTGCATATATCATATCCCTCACGAGAAACTGACTTATTCCTATAGCCAAAAGAACAATTGAAATCAGAACAATTTCACTCCCTACAGTCCACTTGTCTTCATTTACCCGCAAGTTATTCAAACCAATTATCAGTAAAACACAAAGAAAAGCATTCAATGAATGTATCATGGAAATCCAAAAATAGCTGAATTTGTGTTCAGGTCTGTATACTACAAAAGGCTCGAAAAAGTAATTGAAGCCCATACTCATCCCAAAAATCAAAGCTGCTAAAATCCAAAGGTTTTTCCCTTTGAAATAATAGGGGTAAGGTTGTTTTAGAAAATCTTTGAAATTTACGGACATGGGTTATTTGGGAATGAAGAATAAAATTAATCAATCTTTAATTCCCAGCCATTCAAATACATCATCAAAATTTACGGTAACATTAGAATTGCCATCCGGGTGCAAATTAGGAAAAGTGGTCAGATTGCTTTCTCTGTTCATCAGCATCGCTTTCACAAAATGTAGCTTATGCCCTTCTGCCGAGCTTCGTTGGTCTTCCAGAAAAGCCCTTCCAGCAGTGGCATTACCAAAGGTTCGGGTATTGGGCCTACTAAGTATTGCAGCAAAAATTTGTTCTCCTTCCCGACAAGTTGACCCGTCAATCAAGACTGCAACTTTTGGTAAGGGAGATAATACCTCCAATGCATTTGGAACAGTCACTTTTCGAACACCACCAATGAAGGATCCACCGTTTTTATACTCCCAATCTTCTTTTTTACTGTCATCATAAAAAAATGCCCCCAAGACCCCATCTCCAAGTAAAGGCCCCAAACCGGCCAACATTCCCTCCAAATTCCCTCCTGTCAGGCTTCGGAGGTCTATGATCCAAGCATCTGTTGCCTCCAATTCTCTCCCCCTTATCTGTTCCTGAATGGCCAAAGCTATATCTTCGGGGCTTAATTGAGAGGTCGGAATATCCAAATAGGCTATATTATTGGGTAAAGCGGGTGTTTGTTTTTCGACTGAAATACAATCAAAGGCATTTTTGTCTCCTGCTACAATTTCTCCTCTTGAGTTGATCACATAACTTTTATCATCCCCAATCATCTCGAACACCTTATCCAATGCAATATAAGTATCCTCGATTTTCCGGGCATCTTTAGTCAATTCCGATATGGCCTGATCAATTTGGGACTTCTTCCAAGTGTAATTGAAACTAAATGAACTATAAAAATCATTTTCAACCAATTGAAGGAACTCATTCAAAAATGCCTCTGCTTCTGGAGAAATTGTTACTTCATTTTTTTCCTCAGTTTCCTGACAGGAAAAAGTCAGCATAACGATAGCGAGAATTGAAAGAAATCGTTTCATTGGACATCCATTTTATCTTAGAATATTACAAAAATATATTATTTAATTCAAGAGGTCAAAGAATTTTTTGAAGTCTTGGATGATGATTTTTTTATTTTCCTTTGTCAATTGATCACTTTGATTCATCGTGATGATATAACCCTCATCCATATTGAAAAACTCCATTGCCTCCACCAAACCTTCCACTTCCCTATCCCTATTGTCAGGATTCAATTCATTGGTAACCTGTATCAGCCATCGACAAACAGTTCCCTCAAAAACCACAAAATCACATTCCTTCTTTTCTTTGAAGTAATACAGCTTTTTATTTTTTTTCCTAAAATTCAAATAAACAAGATTCTCCAAAAGTCTTCCCTTATCCTTTGTGAAACTCAATGAATTGGATTTGGCAAATCCAGTATCGATGCAATAAACTTTTTTGGGATTTTTCGATATACTTTTAGAGGACCAACTAAACCGCGGAAGGAAAAACAACAAATAGGAATCCTCCATCCAAGATAAATAATCAGAAACGGTGGTAGGCGAACCGACATTGAAAGTTTTGCGGATACCATTGAAACTTACCTCTTTCCCGATATTGGATATTAAAAAAAGTGCGATACCCATCAGCACATGGGTATTTTTTATTCCATACCTGACCGCTATATCCCTATACAAGATATCTTTCAGCAACATTTGAAGTATTTCAGGATTTTGGTCTCTTAGGAATTCAGGAAAGCCACCTTTGACTACATAATCATTGAAATTTTCCTGGCTATCATCTAAGCCTAAAAAGGAAAGGTATTCTTTATATGAAAAGGGGAATACTTCATGACTGAGATATCTACCGGTCAATCTTGTACCCATTTCCCGGCTCAACAGTGAAGCATTCGAACCTGTTACAAATACTTTCTCCCCTCTTTCATGTAGCTGTCTCACAAAAATCTCCCAACCCTCCACGTTCTGTATTTGATCAAAAAAGTATGCTTCAACATCGTCTCCCATGACATCATCCAACTTTGCAAAATCCCCTACTTCAAAACCGAATACTCTTGAATCTTCAAAGTTGAAATAGGCGACTTTTTCATAATATTTTTTGACTATCTGTCGCATCAGGGTACTCTTTCCAGATCTTCTTATGCCGGAAATTACCTCGACATGAGTGGAGGAGGGTTTGAATATTTCCAACATTTCACGTTTGATGAAACCAAAATCTCTTGCCAAAACACGTTTTTGACCATCGAGTGCAGCTTCTATATCTTCTTTATATACCATGTAAGTAATTTACATCACAAAGATAAAGTTTATTTTTACAAAATAAACTATCTTACGTTGTAAACGTAAATTATTTTACATTGGCAACGTAAGGAAATAATTTTTAATAGCATTTAATCATGAAAGTTAGTCAAGTTCAGAGCCGCCGTCACCCTGACGCAGGAAAGCCTGCCCCGATCCTTTCGGAGGGTCTCTTGAGGTTCAGAAAATGATAGATATAAACATAAATAGGACCTCTGGAGATTCTTCGTGCCTCAGAATGACGGCTGGCTAGCGGGTAACTTGAATTCATTTCTTTTCTGAACATTTTCAAAATCACTAGGAATTATTTTTTAAATTAGATTTTATATCAATTCCAAATTGGGAAAATCTTACATGAATACGGAAAATACATCTGATAAATTAGAAGGCATTATTGTTCCCATGGTCACCCCATTACTTTCCAATGGAGAATTGGACAAGAAAGGAACGGAAAGGCTGGTACGCCACCTCATCAATGGTGGAGTTCAGGGAATTTTTATACTGGGCACCACGGGTGAAGCTGCAAGCCTAAAACCTGCCATCAAAAAAGAGCTGATTGAAATCACCTGTAAAGAAGCCTTGGGACAACTATTGGTGTTGGTAGGCATCACCCATACGTCAGTAGATGTGAGTATGAAAATTGCCAAAACTGCTAAAGAAAACGGCGCAGATGCAGTAGTGGCTGCACCTCCCTACTATTTTCATCTTGATCAGGATGACCTGTTTAAATATTATATCAAACTTGCTGACCAGAGTCCTTTACCGCTGTTTTTGTACAATTTCCCCATCATGACCAAAAGCACTATAGAGCCTGAAACTGTCAAGAGATTATCCCAACATCCCAATATCATTGGAATCAAAGACAGTTCAGGAAATGGAGTATACTACCAAAAGTTATTGGCCATAAAAAAGGAAAAACCTGAGTTTTCAATATTGATAGGCCCGGAAGAAATGCTGGCGCAATCAGTGCTTTCGGGTGGTGATGGAGGAGTCAACGGAGGAGCAAATATTTTTCCAGGTCTCTATGTCCGCCTTTTTGAAGCCGCCAAGAATAGAGACATTGATTTGGTCAACAAAATCCAGCCCCTCATCCTTGAAATCTCAAAAAACATCTATGGATGCAGTCCAAAAACCTCCAGCTACCTCTGTGGGGTAAAAGAAAGCCTCTATTACCTAGGAATCTGTGAACCGCATATTGCTCCACCACTGCAATCTGTGGATACCAAAGCAAAAGAAACCATAGTACAAAATCTTGAAAAGATCATTTTCAAAATTAAAAGCAATTAATTCCTTACCGCCTATGACAATCTATGAATCTTCCTCTT
>NZ_JBGSXS010000099.1:0-20203 GCF_041751335.1 Aquiflexum sp. | reverse complement strand
ATCGGAATTAGCAGTAATTATTACCCTTCCCAAATGGTATTTCAACCAATACCCTTCCTTTCCTATTTCATTGACTTTTTGTCCAAAGGCACTTTTAAGGTCTTTAGGCAAGTCATCAGTCTTTCCAATCCAACAAATGTTTGAATCCCCAATATGTTTGAAGGTAGGTTTGACTTTGCTGTTCAGAAAACCGGATGCAGCTATCTCCAATTCTTTTTGAATGATATCGATGGTAGGAGATGAACCGACAATATTGATGTTTTCCAAATAGTCTCTGTAATAATCTGATACTGCTTGATTTTCAAATGGATAATATTGGAGCCATAATTTATAGCCATCGCTAGCAATGGTAATAAAGGAGACAAGTAAGAAAAAAAGGCTGAGAGATAATTTTTTCATTGTTTTAGATTTAGAGACTTATTTCCTTTTGGAGGAATCCCTGATGATGAGTTCAGACCGTAAGGTGATCTTGTTGGTTTTTTCCAACATTCCTTCTTTTGGGTTTTCGAGATGTTTAATCAAATTTTTCATGGCAAGTTCACCCATTTCATAGGCAGGATAATTTACTGTAGTGATGTTGGGTTCTACAAGACGGGAAATTACATCATTGTTAAAGCCGACCACTGCCATGTCATCAGGTATCCGGATATCTTCTATTTTCAAATGCCTGATGCAACTTGCCGCACAGGCATCGTTAGAAACAAAAAGTCCGTCGGGCAAGGGGTTCATTTTCATTATTTTTTGGACAATTTCTTCGCCGGCTTCTTCATTCAGATCGGAATGGATAATCAGGGATTGATCGAAAGGAATATCATTGTCCATCAGGGCGTATTTATATCCTTTCAGCCTATCTGCGTAGACATTGATTTTGATGTTACCCAATACGTGCACTATCCTCTTACAACCTTGCTCAATCAAATGTTCGGTGACTTTCTGTGCTGCTTGAGTATTGTCGATTACAATCCCTGGGCAACCCGAATCTTCTGCAATCCTGTCGTAAAATATTATAGGAATTCCTTTTTTTAGAAAAGGTGCATAATGGTCGATGTTTTCAGTATCACCTGCTAAAGACACCAAAAGTCCATCCACGCGGCTGTTAAACATGGTATTGGCATTGGCTTTCTCTTTTTTAATTGATTCGAGAGATTGACTGATAATTAGGTTTAATCCGGCCTGATTGGCTGCGTTTTCCATACCTGCTAAGACTGAGGACTGGAAACTGGAGTTTAATCTGGGGACAATCACCCCAATATTGTTTGTTCTTTTGGTCCTGAGGTTGGCTGCAAAAATGTTGGACTGATATCCCATTTTCATCACAGCATCAAAGATTTTCTTTTTGGTTTTTTCATGGACAGCAGGGTGATTATTGAGTGCCCTGCTTACTGTGGTGGGTGAAACTCCAACATCCTTGGCGATGTCATAAATTGTGATTTCTTTCTCCATGATAAATTAAAAGGCTTGATTTTGAGTTTTTCCTGAAATTATTTAGGATCAGAATGGGTATTATTTTTTAAAGCAGGAGTTAAAACCCCTAGCAAGCTATTGATTAATTTTGGATTGATTCAAAACTAGGTGATTTTTATCCTGTTTCAAAATAATTTTTATGAAATCGGTTGCCTAATAGTTTTAATTTTGAAATTATTATAAATACCTAATTATTATTTTTAAATACTAGATTTTATTCCATCCTTATAGATTCAGAGATATTATACTTTGAAAATATTACAGTGAGGAATCAAAAATTCTTCAATAAATCATCTTAATTGTGAATTATTATCACATTTACTTGCAAATTTGCTTTAAAACCTAACCAATAATTTAATTTTTAATCAAAAATAATTTATGAAATCGGTTGTATTCATAATTATATTTTTTGAGGTTTGGGGTTGAAAAAATTATTAGGAGTTGCTATTTATAATAAAGCATTAATTACCATCAATGAACGATGTTAAATTACAATACAAATCCTGCCAAAAAGAATTCCCATTAGATTTAAGACCAAGTTGACTTACAAAATAAATGAATAGCGTATTTTTCGAAAAGAAGCTGTAATGAAAGCCATAATTGTAAAAAACATAAAAAACAATTGCCGAAAAGTTTATCTTTGAAATTCGTCAAATTAAATAAACCCCAATCTAATTAAACCTATCCTATGTTATTAGAACCTTTAGACCTTGTAGTATTTATTGGGTATTGTTTACTCATCATTGGTATGGGGCTTTTTGTCTCAAGAGAGAAAAAAGGCCACATCAAAAATTCTCAGGATTATTTCCTTGCTTCCAAAGCCCTTCCATGGTGGGCCGTCGGTGCATCCCTCATTGCTTCCAATATTTCTGCTGAGCAGTTTATAGGAATGTCAGGATCAGGTTTTGCCCTTGGTTTGGCGATTTCCACTTATGAGTGGATGGCTGCAATTACCCTTTTGGTTGTAGCTACTTTCTTTTTGCCGATATATATCAAAAAAGGCATTTATACGATGCCCGGGTTTCTTTTGGACAGGTATGATACAAGGGTCAGGACTACAATGGCGATTTTCTGGCTATTGTTATATGTTTTTGTCAACCTGACATCTGTATTGTATTTGGGGGCTTTGAGTTTGAATACTATCCTAAATGTACCCATGGTTTATGGCATTATTGGATTGGCCTTGTTTGCCATGATATATTCCATTTATGGTGGATTGAAAGCAGTTGCTTGGACTGATGTGGTACAGGTGTTCTTTCTGATTGCAGGTGGATTGGCCACTACATATATTGCCTTGACCATGGTCGGAGAAGGTTCAGCTTGGGAAGGATTGGGATTACTAAGAAAAGAAGTTCCAGGACATTTTTCTATGATTCTTTCCAGGGGGGAAATGATGATTCCAGATGGAAAAGGCGGCACTTATGATGCCTATCAAGATTTGCCTGGAATTTCAGTATTAGTAGGAGGAATGTGGATTACCAACCTGAGTTATTGGGGATTCAATCAATACATTACCCAAAGAGCTTTGGCAGCAAAAAGCTTGGACGAAGCCCAAAAAGGGATGATTTTCGCTGGTTTTCTGAAATTATTGATGCCTTTGATTGTCGTCATTCCTGGAATTGCGGCCTATGTGATTGTAGAAAACGGAATCGATGTAGGTTTTATTGAATCAATGAAGGATCCTGTAACAGGCCTAATCAAATCGGATAGGGCCTATCCCACCTTATTGCAATTGCTTCCAGTTGGATTAAAGGGATTGGCTTTTGCTGCATTGACTGCGGCGATTGTATCTTCTTTAGCTTCAATGGCCAATAGTACCTCGACCATCTTCACGATGGATATCTACAAAAAATATTTTGGTCAAAATGCCTCTGAAACCAAGCAGGTTACTGTTGGAAGAATCACTGCTGCAATTGCATTTGTCGTTGCGGCTGTTGTTGCCCCGGCATTGGGACAATTGGATCAGGCATTTCAGTTCATCCAGGAATATACCGGTTTTATTAGCCCAGGAGTATTTGCCATATTCTTCTTTGGAGTGTTCTGGAAAAAGACGACCTCAAATGCTGCGCTTACCGGTGCTGCGATCAGTATCCCACTTTCAGTTGTGTTGAAATGGGTATATCCCGAACTTCCATTCTTGGACAGGATGGGCATTGTATTTTTGGTGATTGCTTTATTGATGATCCTTATCAGCCTTGTTGAAGGTAAAGGTAAAGACCATCCGAACAGTATTGAAATCAGCGCCGATCTGTTCAAAACAAGTACGGCATTTAAGATTGGGGCACTTATAATTACAGGTATTACAGCTGCATTATATATTGTATTTTGGTAAACCCTAAACAAAAAATGAGAAGATTATTAATTGGATATGATATAGGAAGTTCTTCTGTAAAGGCCACACTGTTGAATGCAGATTCAGGTAAAGTAGTTACTTCGGAGGGCCTTCCAAAAGTAGAAATGGCCATTTCAGCCCCACAGAAAGACTGGGCAGAACAGGATCCTGAAATGTGGTGGAAATATATTATTGAAACTACGAAGGCTATTGTCAAAAATGGAAATATCCAAAAAGGAGAATTGAAAGCAATTGGTATTTCCTATCAAATGCACGGATTAGTCTGTGTCGATAAAAATCATGAGGTAATTAGACCTTCAATCATCTGGTGTGATAGCAGGGCCGTGGAGATTGGAAATAAAGCCTTCAAGGATTTAGGAGAGAATTATTGTCTTCCACATTTGCTGAATTCTCCTGGAAATTTCACCGCATCCAAACTCAAGTGGGTCAAAGAAAATGAGCCTGATAAATATGCTAAAATCCACAAAATCATGCTCCCAGGCGATTATATCGCCATGAAACTTACTGGTGAAATCCTGACCTCAGAAACAGGTCTTTCCGAAGGGATTTTTTGGGATTTCAAGTCCAATGGTTTGTCCACTAAACTTTTGGATTACTATGGAATTGATAAATCAATGGTTGCTGAAGTAGTCCCTTCTTTTTCCGTTCAGGGAAGCGTAAATGATGAAGCAGCAAAAATATTGGGAATTGATTCAGGGATTCCTATTACCTACCGCGCTGGAGACCAACCCAATAATGCATTTTCCCTAAATGTATTAGAAGATGGAGAATTGGCAACTACAGCAGGCACTTCAGGGACCGTTTATGGAGTAAGTACACAAGCGGTATTTGACCAAAAGTCCAGAGTAAATACCTTTGTACATGTAAATCATAGTAAGGAAAATCCTCATTATGGTGTTTTACTCTGTGTAAACGGCACAGGGATATTGAACTCTTGGCTGAAAAGATTGATTGGTGGAGAAAATATTTCCTACCCTGAAATGAACCATCTCGCAGCAGAAGTTCCTATTGGATCAGATGGTCTCAAATTTATTCCTTTTGGGAATGGTGTAGAGCGTATCATGGAAAATAAAGCCGTTGATGCCCATCTATCAGGACTTAACCTTTTGAAACATGACAAAAGACATGTGTTGAGAGCAGGTCAGGAAGGGATTGTCAGTGCATTAACCTATGGTTTTCAAATCATGAAGGACATGGGTCTAAATCTCAAAACAGTTAAAGCAGGGAATGCCAATATGTTCCTAAGCCCTTTGTTTCGAGAGGCTTTTGTCAATATGAATAAAGTGACACTTGAGCTTTATGATACAGATGGTGCCCAAGGTGCTGCACGAGGTGCAGGAATTGGTGCCGGGATCTATTCAAATGCTAAAGAAGCATTTGCAGGATTAGAAAAAATGGCTTCCTTTGAACCTGACGCATCTTTGGTCTCCGCTTATAAAGAGGTCTATCAAAGCTGGTTGAAAGCATTGAGCAGTGTTCAGTGATCAGTTGGCAGTGTTCAGTCGCTAGTATTCGGAAGGGAGTGTGTCAGTTTGCAGATTTCAGTTGGAAGTGTTCAGATAAAAATGTTTCATATTTCTATCTTCTTACTTCTGACTTCCAACTTCCACCCTGAGTCCAAATCTCACGCCTGCCTGCCGATATGAAAGTCTCATGTCTTATGTCTCAAATCTTATAAAATAAACCTATAATCAAATGTCAAAAACCTATTTTCCAAATATCGACAAAGTCAAATTTGAAGGCAAGGGATCCAAAAATCCTTTTGCATTTAAATATTATGATGCCAATAAAATAGTGGCCGGAAAGCCTATGAAAGATCATTTCAAATTCTCCATAGCCTATTGGCACACCTTCTGTGCCACAGGTGGTGATCCTTTCGGTCCTGGAACAATGGATAGACCTTGGAACGAAAGTGAGGATGCTGTACAGCGTGCTAAGGACAAAATGGATGCTGCTTTTGAGTTTTTTACCAAGATAGGTGCAGAGTACTATTGTTTCCATGATATAGACTTGATTGATGAAGGGAGTACCCTAGAGGAATATGAAAAGAGGATGCAAATCATTACTGACTATGCATTGCAGAAACAAAAAGAAACCGGAGTGAAATTGCTTTGGGGAACAGCCAATGTTTTCAGCAATTCTCGTTACATGAATGGAGCTTCTACTAATCCGGATTTTGATGTAGTGGCTTGGGCAGGCACGCAAGTGAAAAACGCTATTGATGCCACCATCAAATTAGGTGGGGAGAATTACGTGTTCTGGGGTGGTCGTGAAGGTTATATGTCTTTGCTCAATACAGATATGAAAAGGGAAACCGAACATTTGGGACGTTTTTTGACCATGGCAAGGGATTATGCAAGATCTAAAGGATTTAAAGGTACTTTTCTGATAGAACCTAAACCTATGGAACCTACGAAGCATCAGTATGACTACGATGCAGCCACTGTAATCGGGTTTTTGAGACAGCATGGTCTTGATAAGGATTTCAAATTGAATTTAGAGGTTAACCATGCAACATTAGCAGGTCATACCTTTCAGCATGAATTACAAGTGGCTGTGGATGCAGGATTGTTGGGAAGTATAGATGCCAATAGGGGCGATTATCAAAATGGATGGGATACAGATCAGTTTGCCATCAACTTGCAAGAATTGACGGAATCCATGTTGGTGATTCTTGAAGGCGGAGGAATTCAAGGAGGTGGCGTGAACTTTGATGCCAAAGTAAGAAGAAATTCAACAGACTTGGATGATTTATTTTATGCTCATATCGGCAGTATGGATGCGTTTTCTAGGGGATTGTTGATAGCAAACGAAATTTTGGAAAAGTCTGAATACAAGGCTTTGAGAAAAGAGAGATATGCCTCCTACGATTCAGGGAAAGGAAAAGAATTTGAATCTGGGAAACTTACCTTGGATGATCTAAGAGCACATGCTTTGGCTAAAGGTGAACCCGGGCAGAAAAGTGGTAGACAAGAATTGTTTGAAAATATATTGAATGAGTTTATTTAAAGGATGAAGTTAGAAGGAAGTCCGAAGTTGGGAAGTAGGAAGTTTACAACAGCATCATTATCAGATTTAAAAAGCCTGCCCGATCTGGGAATTAAAATTTATTCAAATTAAGACCTTAGACTTTGTAATTTAAATTTTCAAAAACCCCAACAGATTGATTCTGTTGGGTTTTTTTTTTATAAACATTAATGATTGGGATTTTTTGGCTTGAATATTGATTTCTTGAAAATGTTTTGTTTTTATTTTTACACAATTCATTAATCTTTCAATTCAAAAAGAACTTTAATATCATGCCAATCATTGGAAAAATCATAAAGAGCGCGGTTGAGGTTGCAGATAAAATATTTACCAATAACAATCCAAAAGAGGCACAGGAAGCTGTTTTAAAAGATTTACTTTCTAAAGCAAAAAAAACAGCCTTTGGAAAGTATTATCAATTTGAACAACTACTTGACTCAGAAGATATCAGAGATGCTTTTGCTTTAGAGGTCCCGTTTTTCAGTTATGACCAGCTTCTCGAAGAGTGGTGGCAAAAGGTAATCGATGGGGCAGAGGATATTACCTGGCCCGGGAAAGTAAATTATTTTGCAGTCTCCAGTGGTACCACCAGTAATAAAAAACGTATCCCAGTCACTGACGAAATGATAGTCTCAATCAGAAAGGCAGGTTTGCAACAGATCAAAGGTATCGCTGATTTTGATCTACCATCTGAATTTTTTGAAAAGGAGATTCTGATGTTTGGAAGCAGTACCAATCTAAAAGAGGTAAATGGACATTTGGAAGGGGAAATCAGTGGAATTAGTGCCAGTCAAATCCCGACATGGTTTGATGGATTTTATAGACCAGGCCCAGAAATATCCGGAATTGATGATTGGGATAAAAGGGTAGAGGCCTTGGCCAAAGAAGCCCCAAATTGGGATATTGGGGGGATTTCAGGGATTCCTTCTTGGATAGAGTTAATGCTCAAAAAAGTAATAGCTTATCATAAAGTTGACAACATCCATGATATCTGGCCTAACTTTCAGGTATATACTTCCGGGGGAGTGGCATTTGAACCGTACCGTAAAAGTTTTGAACGCCTCTCAGGTAAACCCGTCACGGTGATAGATACTTACCTTGCTTCAGAAGGTTATCTGGCTACGCAACTCAGGAAGGATACGGATTCCATGGCATTGATAACCGATAACGGAATTTATTTTGAATTTGTGCCTTTCAAGCCCGAAAACATGAATGATGACGGAACTGTCAAACAAGATACCAAAACCGTCAAGATAGAAGAAGTAGAAGAAGGGGAGGATTATGTATTGATTATTTCCACAGTATCAGGCGCGTGGAGGTATATGATTGGGGATACGGTTGCATTTACCGATAAAGAAAAAGCCGAAATCAAAATCACCGGAAGGACCAAGCATTTTTTGAATGTAGTGGGATCTCAATTGTCAGTTATTCAAATGGATAATGCTTTGGAGCAACTTGGAGAAGAATTCAATACAGAGATTAAGGAATTTACAGTTTCCGCTGTATTGGAAAATGTAGGCTATATACATCGCTGGTATCTCGGTCTGGAAGGAGAAACTGAAAAAGATAATAAAGAATTCGCCAAGCGTTTGGATGAAATCCTGCAAGAAAATAATAAGAACTACAAAGTAGCCAGAAACAAAGCCCTAAAATCAGTTGAGACCCGATTGGTGCCAGCAAAACTATTTCAAAAATGGACTGAAGAGACCAAGCAAAAAGGTGGACAGGTGAAGATTCCAAGAGTGATGAAGGAAGAAGAATTTAAAGATTGGGAGAAGTTTGTGGAGGGTAATATACAAGAGTCGATCGGAGTTAGAAACTCCTGACTTAGTGGCCACGAAGCCAGAGGCTTCGGGGAGAATGATAGGTTTTAGCTTTGACAGTATAAACTTCAAAATCAACCCCAATCCCGGCTGGGATTGAATACCGCAAGGTTATTTGCCCCGGGTGAAACTCGGGGGAACAAGGCAAGTCTGCCTACCCAACCCCGAAGTGGGTTGAATTGACCTTTTTGGATTTGAGATAGTTTGATAATTGAAGGCTTTTTGTCAAGAAATAAGACCTAAGCTAGAAGCTCCTGACTCAGGCGTTACGAAGCCAAAGGCTTCGGACAACTGCCTTCATCCCTCATCCTTTCTTCGCTTCCCCATCCGCTACCACTATATTTTCCATTAGGTAGATGATTTCTTCGGGAGGTAGATATAGTTTTTTGATTTTTTGGATGTATTGTTCAGACATACCAGCCTGGTGCAGAATAAAATCCTTGGTGGCCAAAATATAATCCCCAAGACCATGATTAACGGCATATGTATCTGCAACCCTTTCAGCTGAAATGACAAAACTTTTTGAAGTCAGGTAACCAATACCAAATAGAATCAAAGACCAATTGCTTTTTTTCAAATAATCCATGATGTGTCCCAATTCATGCCCAATCCATCCAATCAGGACATCTTCTGGAAGATCCTGAATGGGTGTGCTTGTCCCTTTAAAATTAAATAGATGGCTGATTTTGATAATATAAGTTCGTTTTTTTCGAGAACCGAACATTGTTACAAACTTCGGCTGTGCCTGCATGACTGATTTTCTGATATTTTCATTAAAAACAAATTCAATTCGAATATTCTCGAGTTCGGGGTAAAATGAAAGGGCTTTTAAAGCTACCTCTTTTATTTCTACAGGAATATCCCTATCAAAATCCATCATGTTATTTTTTTTCATATTCCCATGATACAAAAAAATATCAAGGGGATTAATTAAACTCAATAAAAAAATCCGACAGAAAATACTTCTGTCGGATTTAAGGATTAATAGGTTTATGTTATTTTTTGATGGGCTCGATAGTTTCAATCGTTCCATCTTCATTGTGCTTCAACTCAACCATCTTGATGTTTCTCAAGTGGGTTTTATCGGTTAATTCTGTGTCATGGTAAAATAGATACCATTTATCCTGAAATTTAACAATAGAATGGTGGTTTGTCCAACCTTGAACTGGGTTTAGAATATTTCCCTGATAGGTAAAAGGACCATATGGGTTGTCTCCAGTACCATAAGCGATGAAGTGCGTATCGCCTGTAGAATAGGAGAAATAGTATTTGCCATTGTGCTTATGGACCCAAGCAGCTTCAAAAAATCGTCTATTATTGTCACCTCCCAAAATGGGGTTGCCACCTGCATCCAATAACATCACATCTTTTGGAGTTTCAGCCATTTGCAACATATCAGTACTTAATTTGGCAATTTTTGGCATCAAAGAAATTTCTTCACCCGTAGGGACACCATCATAGGGACCTGAACCAACCGGTTGGTATTTATTGTCTCGATACTGTTGTAATTGACCTCCCCAAATACCTCCAAAATACAGATAATAACTCGCATCTTCATCTTGGAATACGGTAGGATCCATGCTATAACTCCCTTTGATGGCTTCAGGTTCAGCTTTGAAGGGACCTGCGGGATTATCCGCTACCGCTACCCCTATTCTGAAAATATCATCCTTGTCTTTTGCTGGGAAATAGAGGTAATATTTACCGTCTTTTTCTGCTGCATCAGGCGCCCATAATTGTCTTTTGGCCCAAGGGATATCTTCTACATCCAATACCTTACCATGGTCTACAACTTCTCCATCGGGGCTTTCCATTGAAAAAACATGATAATCCATCATGTTGAAATGTGCACCCATATCATCTTCCTCAACCACTGATTCGACATCATGGGAAGGATATATATAGATTTTACCCTCAAAAATATGGGCAGATGGATCAGCTGTATAAATATGTGATACCAATGGAGGAGAAAGGAATTTACTTTCTTCTACTTCTTTAGTGATTATATCTTGTTGTTTATTTTCCTGAGTGCCACAGGATACCAAAAGGCAGGTAGCAATGATGGCTGCAAAGCCAAACTTCAAGTTCATAGGTCTTAGGTTTAAGTAATAATATTTTGAATTTGCTAATTTAGAAAAATTGAAATCGGTTTCAAAATTAAAAAACTTATGAATTATGCTTTTTTATAAAGATTTTATTTCCACTTTTTCTGAACAAATCATCCCTAATACACAGAGAATAAATACCATATTGAAAAAATGTTTTACTTGATTGATAGGTAAAACTTTTTTTGTAAAAACCAATTTCGTGAAGTTTCTGTCAGATTAAATTATATTTAAATAATTACTTGAAGCTAAAATCTAATACAATGAAAAACCGACTTGCACTCTACCTGATATTTTTTCTTCCGTTTTTCCTATCCGCCCAAGTAGAGTTTGAAAAACACATTTTTCATGATGCAACAACCGAATTGCCATATAGGCTGCTTCAACCCAAAAACTTTGATTCAAATCAAAAATATCCCCTTTTACTTTTTTTACATGGGGCAGGTGAAAGGGGAAATGATAATGAAATACAATTGGTACATAGAGTAGACTTATTTTTAAAAGCCATTCAATCCGACCAATATCCATCATTCATGCATTTTCCCCAATGCCCAAAACATGAAGAGGCTAATCCGAGGTTATCTCTCTACCCAGATGTAAATCACAACAGTTGGGACAATGCTTTTGCGGAACCCGATTTTCTGGAATGGATTTTCAGCCAAAAGAAGTAAATATGAAGAAGCTATTGAAAATGAAATCAACCCTAATCCATTTTCTATCTGTTTTTTTATTGATTGGATGTAATCAAAAAGAGGTTCTTATCAAGCCCAATATTCTCCTGATTTTGACCGATGATCAGGGTTGGGGAGATCTTTCTTTTCATGGGAATAAATTGGTGGAAACCCCGCACATTGATGCATTGGCAAAAGAGTCAATAGTTTTTGACCGTTTTTATGTTTCGCCAGTTTGCGCACCTACACGGGCAAGCATGCTGACGGGCCGATATCATATTGCCACAGGTACCACTTGGGTGACACACCGCATGGAAGTGATGCGGGAAGAGGAAGTGACGATTGCTGAATTGTTGAAGCCACATGGTTATGTTTCCGGACTTTTTGGGAAATGGCATCAGGGCAAACAGTTTCCACATGACCCGATTGGGCAGGGTTTTGATGAATTTTTTGGATTTGCGGAAGGTCACTTGAACAATTACTTTGATACCAAACTCACCCATAATTTCGAGGAAGTGAAGACCGAAGGTTTCCTGCCAGATGTTCTGACAGACAAAGCCATTGAATTTATGGAAAAGCAGGATTTATTTTTCGCTATGCTTTCTTTCAATACGCCTCACAGTCCTTTTCAGGTTCCTGATGCCTATTTTGATAAATATAAATCTAAAGGTCTTGATGAAAAAGATGCCTGTGTGTATGGGATGGTCGAAAACATAGATGATAATGTAGGACGGCTAATGCATTATTTAAAGCAAAGCGGGAAGATCGATAATACGATTGTCATTTTCATGACAGACAATGGCCCAAATGGTATCCGCTACAATGGTGGAATGAAAGGAAAAAAAGCAGATTTGGATGAAGGCGGAGTCAGGGTGCCATTCTTTATCAAAATCCCAGGTTATGGTAATCAAGTAATCAAACCCTGGGGTGGCCATATTGATATTCTGCCTACGCTTGCAGCTATCTTAAGTATTGAAATCCCTGGCAACCTTGTGATTCATGGGAAAAGCCTTTTTCCATTGATTAAGGGTGTAGCTGGAAACTGGGAGGACAGATATTTTTTTACACATCATGTGCATTTAAAGTTTGATACCATTCCCGGTGCAGTCAGAAATCAGGAATATTTACTGACATTAAAAAACAAACAAAAAGCGCTTTATAACCTCCTTCTTGATCCATCTCAGAAAAACAATATTCTGGAAACGGAACCCGACATAGCCAATGAATTGGAGAAGCTTTATTTGGATTGGCTCAATGAAATGACAAAAAAAGGTGTTGACCCACCCTTGATTCAAGTAGGCCATCCCAATGTGCCAACTGTCGAACTACCGGCTTCTGATGGGAAGCGCTCGGGAAATGTTCTTTATAAAGGAGAAATGGGATGGGCAAATGATTGGTTTATCAATTTCAAAAAACCTGAGGACAAAGTGTTTTGGGAGATTGAAACAGTTGAAAATGCCAGGTATGATGTCTTTGTTCAAATGGCTAATGATTCACCTTTTAAAATGGAAATTTTTGGTCAGGAAAAGAGTTTTATTTATGAAACTGACCAACTCCACCAAGCCAAATTGATTCCCAATCGGGACAGGGTTCCCAGAACAGAAGTGGAAGAAATGGAATGGCCAATGCTTTCGGTTGGTGAAATCAGTTTTGAAAAAGGAAAAACAAGCCTTGAAATTTCTTTCTTGGGAGAGCAGTTTGAAAATATTGGAGTGAAGGGAGTTGTATTGAGAAAATTGAAATGATAAGTCAGGTTTAGTATTGTTCAACAATGTTTTTTTAATTGGGATCCTAGTGGATTAATTTTTCGGATTATTCAATGGGTTTGAAAATTGATGGAAGACATAATTAAGAAATAGCTGTTTTTTAAGCTTGCCGGCATCAATTTATCGACCGTTGCTGTAAATGAGTATTTTCCCTCTAAAATATTTATTAATATGGTGTTCTGATATAGACTTGACCATAACAACCTTAAGATATGGCAATAGGCAATATGAGCATCCGATATCTTGGAGCTAGAAATTAAAAATTAAAAATATAGGAAAGTGAAAAACCAAACAAACTTAAGCAAGTCAGTCCCAAGGGGTATCCTCCTCCTTGGACTTTTTTTATTGTGCATCGGCAATATAATGGCCCAGAAAATTCCAAGTCCAAAAGCGCATTTTGGATTTGGATTGGGAGATGATTACCATGTCAGCAATTACACACAGACAGAAGCATACTTCAAAAAAGTTGCGGCAGCTTCGGACAAAGCAAAGCTCGTTTCTATTGGGAAAACAGAGGAAGGAAGAGATCAATGGATGATGATAGTCACTTCTGTGGAAAATCATGCCAACTTGGATAAGTTCAAGGATATCTCAGTCAAAATGGCAAGAGCGGAAGAGTTGTCGGAACAAGAGGCCAGGAAACTCTCCACGGAGGGAAAAGCCATTGTATGGATTGATGGGGGGCTGCACTCAACAGAGACCGTAGGCACCCATCAGTTGTCAGAAACCATTTACCAAGTGCTCACCAAAGAGGATGCAGAAACCAAAAGGATCCTTGAAAATGTAGTGATCTTATTTGTCCACGCCAATCCTGACGGACATGAAAAAATCGGCAATTGGTACATGAGAGAGTCTGTTCCGGAAAACAGAAGCCTTTCGAACTTGCCAACACTTTACCAAAAGTATATCGGTCATGACAACAATAGGGACTTCTACATCCAAAACATGAAAGAATCCACTAATCTTGGTTATCAGCTTTTTATAGAGTGGATTCCTCAGGTAATGTACAATCACCATCAGAGAGGACCTGCCGGTTCGGTATTGGCAGGACCGCCCTATAGAGACCCCTTTAATTATGTGTTTGATCCCATGATGGTTACGGGTATCGATGCTGTAGGTGCAGCGATGTACAACAGACTGAATGCGGAAAACAAACCTGGGTTTACCAGAATGAACGGTTCTACTTTTTCTACCTGGTACAATGGTGGCTTGAGAACCACAACCCATTACCACAATATTATTGGAATTTTGACAGAGATAGTGGGTGGCCCAAATCCTGAGGAAATCCCTTTGGTACCGGACAGACTACTTCCCAATGGCAACACCCCTTTTCCGGTAACCCCTCAAAAAGCCTGGCATTTCCAGCAATCTATAGATTATTCAGTATCGATGAACTTTGCTGTCTTGGATTATGCATCTAGGAATAGCGACCATCTTTTGTACAATATGTATGTAATGGGAAAAGGTTCTATTGAAAGAGGAAGTGGGGATTATTGGACACCATTCCCAAGTAAGATTGAGGCTATCAAAACTGCTTACGAAAAAGATAAAGACAAATATCCAGCCTCTACCAATCCTTATTCCAGAAGAGGAGGGGCAATACCTTCAGTTTTCTACGACAGTGTTTATCAGGCAAAAGAGGAAAGAGACCCTAGAGGTTTTATCATCACCGCTGACCAAAAAGATCCTGCTACAGCAGTAAAATTCATCAATGCCTTGGTAAAAACAGGAATTAGAATAGAAAAATCAACGGCCTCATTCTCGGTAGATGGAACAACCTATCCAAAAGGCTCTTATATCGTCAAAACAGATCAGGCTTTCCGCCCGCATGTCATCGACATGTTCGAACCCCAGGATTATCCCAATGACTTCCAATATCCAGGCGGTCCTCCAATTAGACCATATGATGCAGCAGGTTGGACCTTGGCATATCAAATGGGAATTCAATTTGACCGGATTTTGGATGGATTTTCGGGACCATTTGAGACATTGCCTTACGGAAAAATGGAAGATGTACCTGTAGTCCAAGTACTTGATTCTAAGTCAGGCTATTTCCTAAGCAGTAAGCATAATGATGCCTTCCCAATTGTCAATGAATTATTGAAAAAAGGAGTAAAAGTATCCAGAATTCAAACCACCATCGAAGGAATGCCCTCCGGTTCATTCTATATCCCACAAAATGGATCCAAAGTTTTGACTGAGCAAGCAACCAAATACGGTGTTCAAGTTACTTCTGCGAAATCAGCACCAAGCAATGCCATCAACATCAAACCTTCCAGAATAGCCTTATTTGATACTTATGGAGGTTCAATGCCGAGTGGTTGGGTCAGATGGGTGTTGGAGCAATATAATTTTGAGTTTGAATTGATTTTTGCCAAAGAAATCGACGCAGGAAATCTGAACAAAAAGTATGATGCCATGCTCTTTATCAGTGGCGGAATCCCTGCATTGGGAAGAGAAGAATCAAGTAGATGGGGTTCACCACCGGATGAAAAATCCACTCCTGCAGAATATCAGCATATGTTGGGTAGTATCACAGCTGAAAAATCCATTCCACAGATCAAATCATTTATTGAAAATGGTGGGAAAGTAGTGGCCGTTGGAAATGCCGCTATCTTGGCCTATCATCTTGAACTACCTGTGAAAAATGCTTTGGTCGAAGTTCAAAGAGATGGTTCAGAAAAACCATTGCCGGGCGAGAAATATTATGTTCCGGGATCTGTGTTGGTTTCAAGAGTGGATAACTCCCAACCTGCCAATTGGGGATTGGACAGCCATGTTGATGTATTGTTCAACAACAGCCCAGTATTCAAAGTAAAGCCCGAAGCCAAATTACAGGGACTTCAGGTATTGGGTTGGTTTGATACCAAAACACCTTTGAAGAGCGGTTGGGCTTGGGGCCAATCCTACCTTGAAGATGGGATCACAGTCTTCTCTGCTCCAATAGGAAAAGGAATGCTTTATGTCTATGGTCCTGAAATCACATATAGGGCACAGTCTCACGGTACTTTCAAAATGCTTTTTAACAACCTTTACCAGTAAATAAGCCCTGTTGAAAATCAACCAGAGTTTAAATTTCAATAAAGCTTCCTCCAAAGGGAAGCTTTATTTTTTTGAAAATGAGAATACTACCCTTAAATTGGGGAATGGTTGATAAACCTTTAAACAAAAAAAGCCCTCTTATGCCAAAAAATAGCCTGAATTTCCTTTTTTCATTGGGGATAATAGTTTGTCTTTTTTCTTGTAATACTTCTCCCAAAGAAGAAAAACCCAAACGCCCCAACATCATTTTCATCATGTCCGATGACCATGCTTATCAGGCCATTTCTGCCTATGATGACAGATTGATCAATACCCCAAACATTGACAGGATTGCCAAGATGGGGATGTTGTTTACCAACGCCTGTGTGACCAACTCCATCTGTGCCCCTTCTAGGGCTACCATTCTGACGGGCAAGCATTCACATCTCAATGGAAAGACCGACAACATTTTCCCATTTGATACCACCAATATTACCTTTCCCCAAATCCTGCAAGAAGCAGGTTATCAGACAGCCATGTTTGGCAAACTCCACTTTGGCAACAACCCAAAAGGATTTGACCAATTCAAAATTCTCCCCGGTCAGGGCACTTATTATAATCCCACATTTATTACCAAAAATGAAGGCACGTATGACGTGGAAGGCTATGTGACGGATCTCATTACCGATATGACATTGGATTGGCTCCAAAATGAGCGAAAAGAGGAAGAACCATTTCTGCTGATGTATTTGCACAAAGCACCGCATAGGGAATGGCTTCCTGCCGAGCGTCATATTGAGGAATTTACGCAAAAAAAATATCCTGAGCCTCTAACTCTTTTTGACGATTATTCAGGTAGAGGAAGTGCAGCCAAAGAAGCGGAGATGAATCTGTTAAAGCATATGAACTGGGCAGGAGATTCTAAATTATATCCACAAGTAATGGATGAATTGGGTATTCCTGATGCCTCAGGTTGGGATAAGAGAGCTTTTGAAGGGGAAGTGGGACGAATGACGCCTAGCCAAAGGGCAAATTGGGACAAAACCTACACCCAAGTCAATGAAGAATTCAAAAAGGCTTTTCCGGGTATGAGCGAGGAAGATAAAATGAGGTGGAGGTACCAAAGGTATATGCAGGATTATTTGGGAACCATTGCATCAGTTGACGAGAATGTCGGTAAAGTATTGGATTACCTGGAGGCCAATGGATTGATGGAGAATACCATCATTGTGTACACTTCTGACCAGGGGTTTTATCTGGGTGAGCATGGTTGGTTTGACAAACGTTTTGTTTATGACGAATCCTTCAAAACGCCATTATTGGTTGCTTGGCCGGGGAATATCAAAGCCGGTTCACGATCTGATGAGATGGTCCAGAACTTGGATTTCGCACAGACTTTCCTAGAAGCGGCGCAAATCGAAGCACCTTCGGATATGCAGGGAGAAAGCTTAATTCCGTTGCTGACAGGCCAATCTGACCAGTGGAATAGGGATGCTGTTTATTATCACTACTATGAATATCCTTCCATCCACATGGTTAAGCGACATTACGCCATTGTCACCAAAGAATACAAACTGATTCATTTTTACTATGACGTGGACGAGTGGGAACTGTATGACCGCGCCAATGATCCGCATGAGTTGAAAAATGTGTATGATGATCCCAAGTATTCCGAAATCAGGGGAAAACTGCATAAAGATTTGGAGGCAATAAGGGGAAAATACGGAGATTCTTCAGAGATCAGCCAGGAATTGTTGGAAAGGTATTTAGAGCGTATTTAGAATATGGGAAAGCAATTAGATTTTATTACTACCGAATTACAGGAGTTCATTGCAAATCAAAAGATATTTTTTGTCGGAACAGCTGCAATTGAAGGAAGGGTGAATGTGTCACCAAAAGGAACTGATTCCTTCAGGGTCATTGATCAGAATAAAATTGTTTGGCTTAATTTGACAGGTAGTGGGAATGAAACTGCTGCACACCTATTGAAGAATAACAGAATGACTATTATGTTTTGTGCTTTTGAAGGTAAACCTAAAATTCTAAGGCTCTATGGAAAAGCAAAAATTTACCATAGAAGAGACAGCGCTTTTCAAAAATATTCAAATCTGTTTCCAGAGAATGTTGGCGCAAGGCAAATCATCGAGATGGAAGTTGATCTGGTCCAAACATCATGTGGTTTTGCTGTTCCATTGATGGAATTCAAGGAAGAGCGGAAAACATTGAATTCTTGGGCTGAAAAACAGGGTGAGGATAACATCAAAGATTATTGGAAAAGCAAAAATACCATAAGCATCGATGGATTTGAAACTAAAATTCTTGATGAATAAAAATATCTAAATCCTCTAAACATCACCATTTTTCAGATTTTCCTTCAGAAGTATGAATTCATATTTTTCCTGGCTGAGTTGATATTTTTTCAAAATTTATTAAAAGATATCAAAATTTAGCACCGGATTTGTATCATTAGGTAGTTTGGGCGCTGATAACATTTCTTTTAGATTAAACGTTTGGAGCAATTATGGATTTTGGTCGCCCGATAAATATTATCCTAATCGATACCAAAAAATTCAGATCTGAAATAAATTAAATGAGAAACGAAACATTATTACCAAAAGAGAAAATGGTCATCACGGAAAAATTATGGTCAAAATCATTCTTTATCAAAACATTAATGAATGGATTACTATTGGTTTTACCAACCATCATAATCTTATTTTTACTATCCCTGATTTTTAAATTTGTTTTCAACATAGTGGCTCCAATTAGTTCCATATTGGATAAAAATGCAGAATCACATGCTTTAATTATTAATGTGATGGCTTTATTGATACTGGTTGTGTTGATTTTTATAATAGGGCTTATTATGAGGAATGCCAGAGGTAAAAGATCGTTTAAAAGTTTTGAGAATAATTATTTACTTCAAATCCCATTGTATTCTACCCTACAGGAAACCATAGCCCAATTTTCAGGACTTAAGAAAATGCCATTTAGCCAGGTTGTTTTGGTAGATCCCTACAATACAGGCGTACTGATGACTGGGTTCGTCACTGAAATTGTTTCCAAGGATTTATATACAGTTTTTGTGCCAACTGCCCCTAACCCAATGAATGGGAACATTTATCATTTTCCGGTTTCACAATTAAGATTCTTAGATATAGAGCCGGAAAAAGCTATGCGCTCTGTAATTGGAATGGGTACAGGTTCTTCGATATTGTTTGCTGCAAAAGACAGGGTTCAGGAGATGGAGTCAATAGATTAATTGGAGAAGTAATACTATTACGACAATTCCTGACCATAGCGTTTCAATGTTCTTACACAATTATTTTCAGAACCAATTATGACTTTGTTTACAATATCATAAAATAACCCGTTTTCTATAACACCGGGTATCTGATTTAATTCTATAGATAGCTTACTGGGGCATTTTATTTTTTGAAAGTTGCAATCTGCGATAAAATTATTATTGTCTGTTAAAAATATTTGATTGTCCTTCAACCTGAGTTTTGCTTCACAACCAAGTTCGGTTATTTTTTTAAGCGTGTTTTCAATTCCAAATGGAGTAACTTCCACAGGTAAGGGGAAATTACCCAGCCTTTTTACCAATTTTTCTTCATCAACAACAATAATTAGTGCCTTACTCGCAAATGCTAGAATCTTTTCACGTAGTACTGACCCTCCTCCACCTTTAATGAGATTTAAGTTTGGATCTACCTCATCAGCACCATCTATTGTGATATCAATATTTCTCACATCATTAAAACTGACAAGTGGTATTGAAAACTCTTTTGCTAGTTTTTCGGTCCTCATGGAGGATGGTATACCTGAAATCCGCATTCCTTCTGAAACTAATTCTCCGATACGTTTTATGGTCCAATATACTGTTGACCCAGAACCCAAACCGATGATCATTCCATCTTCTATGTATTGAACTGCTGCTTCACCAGCTATTTGTTTTTTATCCATGTGTGTT
>NZ_JBGSXS010000098.1:0-1719 GCF_041751335.1 Aquiflexum sp. | reverse complement strand
GGGAAAGACATTCACAATTTGAAAAAATTAAACTTCGGTTAAACATCATCCTAGCTAAAGTAAATTTTTTATTGAATGAACCTGAGGCATATTTGGAAAGGAAAAAAAGGTATTTTAAACGAAAAATGGATTTGATATTTTCCAAAATGAAATTGAAGCTCAATCCAAAATTTGTGAATAAACCCACAGACTACCTTAATAAGGTTTCAAAAAATAATACATATTTATTAAATAAATACAAGTTAGTTCCTTATCATGGCACCTTGTATTTATTCCGCGCAAAAATCATGGAAACTTATATCGAGGAACCAAAATTCTATGGATGGACCTCATTCGTTGAAAAAGTCAAGGTGATAAATATTGGCGGACACCATTACAATATTCTTATAAAAACTAAAATATTGAAAGAAATAGCCGAAAAGATCCAAATTGTTCTTGACGACAATAACCAATAGATGACTTCAAACATCTCAATAGACTGGTCTGAGTTAAAACCAACTTGGGACAATTTCCAAGCCAAGTCACTTTCCGATGATACTCATGTAGTCAGGATAAAAATTTCAAAAAACATCAATTATGTTTTTGATCAAAAAAAACTTCTCAAAGAAACCGAACTGAGGAAATTATCAAGAATTGTAAAGGAAGTAGATAAAAACATTTTCCTATGCAGCCAGGTGATGAAAAGAATAATTTGTGGACAATATCTAAAATGCCCTGCGGATGAAATCAGTTTGATTTTTACAGAAAACAAAAAACCATACATTTCAGGCCAACTTGATTTTCACTTCAATATCAGCCATTCCGGAGATTGGATGATGATGATTTTTTCCAAATATCCCTGTGGAATCGATGTGGAAAAAATACAGCCTAACTTCGATTATGTTGGAGTAATGCAATCGGCTTTTCATCCTGATGAAATTGGATATCTTCAGCAGTCCCCTAATCAGTCCTTAGCTTTTTTCAGAATTTGGACCATCAAAGAATCATTTCTAAAAGCAACTGGAGAGGGATTGATCGATAATCTTAGCAGCCTGAATATGATGAAAAATTCTACCCTGTTGGAAAATCCTCTTCCTTGGCATATTCAGAGTTTTATGGTTGATGGAAGTTATAGGTGCAGCTTCTGTTATCAAGCACAAAATCCGAACATTATGTTTTTTGAATTTTAAGAGCACATGTTTCAGTTCAAGACTAACTACTCCATAAGAACAAGCTGATATTAATCATGTTATTTTTGAGGGCGATAATATGCTTTAATTGAAAGTGAACCACTAAATTGCCTCAGATTTACTGAATATCTGAAATTCTGATAAATCATCAAGTTTTTTATAACAGACCCCATTACTATTAAAAGTTTGACAAAACTCTTATCACCAAAATAAAATACAAAGGACTGCGAAACAACGGCCAAACTGAACATTCTAAAAAAATCAATTACCTTTAAATACTGATTTTTGAGCCCAAATACACCTTGAACTATGAATAATTCTATCGACATTGAAAAAACAAAGATTTTCCTTTTTGAACTCCTGAAACAGGAAGTGGAAACCAAATCAATGGATTGGCTGATTCAACAAAAAGACAAAATTGAAAAAGAAGGCTCTTACCTCAAATTTTACATGGCCTTTGGACAGGCATCAAGATTTTTTAAGAAAACCCTTTTACAAATTACTGAAAAACAAAAAGAGATTGCCAATACGCTTATGGAGGGTTTTAGCC
>NZ_JBGSXS010000097.1:0-1569 GCF_041751335.1 Aquiflexum sp. | reverse complement strand
CCACCAACCTAGAACCCAAAGATAATTCTAATATTGAGGCATTTAATGCAGCAAGAAAGGATTTGACTTATGCGGGTTTGAGGGTGTTGGGGATCATTAAATAATTGAACGCTGAACCTGTCCCGAATATCGGGATGATGCTGATCAAGTGGATTTACACTGATTTTATTTTCTTCGATTAGGGGTGGATATCTAATACTCTTCCAGCCTAAGACACATTTTTTTTTATCAGTGATCATCAGCCAAATCTGTGTCATCCGTGTTGTATTGCACGCTGATAACGTTGATCAAGCGGATTTACATTGATTTTTATTTTCTCCAACTAGGTTGGGATATTTTTTACTTTTTCAGAGAATGAATCAAAAAGAAAACGATGCCCACCACTGAAAATACCAAACAAAAAATATTGCGAGGAATTAGCCGACTTTAAAACGGAATAACCTCTGGCTAAAAAGTAATAAGACCACTGCTGTTTGTTTCAAATGATACATTATCTTGTTGAAGTAAAAGGTTTGAAGAATCCCATAAAGCTGCACAGCCGTTGGTGCTAATCGACATGACCCACAGTAAATAAAAAATGGAGATCATTAAAACAAAATCATTAACAAAACTATTCGGACCAACAGTCGCCGCAAAGGACATTTCCATTCAGGTGAATAAAGGGGAGATTTACGGCTTTTTGGGTCTTAACGGAGCAGGGAAAACCACTTTGATCCGTATGCTTTTAGGGATGATAAAACCGGACATTGGGACAATTGCACTTTTCGATAAGGAACTGACATCACAATTCGACGAATGGAATAAGATCGGATACTTGGTAGAAACATCATACTCGTATCCCAACCTTTCGGTTTACGAAAACCTGAAAGTGATTTACAAACTGCGCGAACTGACCAATCCAACTGCTATTAACAGTATTATTGAAAGTTTAAAACTCACAAAATACAGAAACACAAAAGCCAATGAATTGTCTCTTGGGAATCAGCAACGATTGGGACTTGCGAAAGCACTTATTCATAGTCCGAAGCTTTTAATACTTGACGAACCGATAAATGGATTGGACCCGGAAGGAATTGTGGAAGTGCGGGAGCTTTTAATAGAACTTGCAACAAGCGGTTCGACAATTTTTCTTTCAAGCCACATCCTTGGAGAAATATCCAAGATTGCCAATCGCATAGCGATTATACACGAAGGCAATCTGATAAAAGAAATAACCACCCGGGAGTTATCAAACCAGATCATTAAGAAAGTATTGGTGCAAACAGCCGACAATCAAAAGGCAATTCAGCACTTGCTAAATTCAAATTACTCTGCTGTATATAAAAATCCAAATGAGATAGAAATTACCAATAATGAAGCACTTGAACATCCCGAACACATCACAAAACTTTTGACGGAAAATGGACTGCCACCCAAACAGGTTTATCTGTATTCGGAAGATTTGGAAATGTATTTCCTGCGCACAATAAAAGAGAATTCGTAATGAAACAGCAAATACGGGCAATACAAGCTGAGCTAATAAAAGTCAAACATTCCAATATCATTTTGGCAACTTTTGTTGCATTTGGT
>NZ_JBGSXS010000096.1:0-4890 GCF_041751335.1 Aquiflexum sp. | reverse complement strand
ATTCCAATAGAAATTAACAGGAATAAGGAATAGAGGTATTTACTTGACTTCAAAATCCAACAGTTTTTTATCTTCAATAAATGCTTCCAACCGGTCTCCGATATTTACTTTCCCAACACCCGCAGGTGTTCCTGTATATATCAGATCTCCTTTTTTTAAAGTAAAAAATTTCGATACGTATTCAATTATGGTTGCAAAATCAAACAGCATCATGTTGGTATTTCCTTTTTGTTTTTCCTGCCCATTGATCAGTAAATTGAAATTGATGGCATTGAGGTCTTTAAAAGATGAAACAGGTAAATATTCCCCAATTGGTGCAGAATCATTGAAAGCTTTTGCAATTTCCCATGGAAGACCTTTTGCCTTGCACTTGTCCTGAAGATCCCTTGCTGTAAAATCAATGCCTATACCGATTTCTTCGAAATAACGGTCAGCGAATTTTTTTTGTATATGCTTACCTTCTTTTGAAACTTTCAGAACCAGTTCAACCTCATGGTGAATGTTTTCAGAAAAGTCAGGATGGTAAAAAGGTGCATTGTTTTTTAGGAGGGCGGTATCAGGTTTTAGGAAAACAACAGGTGCAGATGGACGTTCATTTTTGAGTTCCTCGATATGTTCTGCGTAGTTTCTTCCAATGGCAATGATCTTCATACGGTATACTAGGTTTACAGGACAAAGAAAAACAATTTTGAACGGTTCACACAGGGATTTGGGATAAATGGGGGATAAAATTTGATGGATTTATCAGGTGAGTGAAATTCCTTTGAAAATGGATATGGATTGATTTGGTTCAGATGGAATTTATTTTGTAAAACAATATTGATTCAAGATCAACAAAGGAGTATGTGGTATTTTTATTTGAACCACAAAAGTATCAAAAGGAAACAAAAGGGGATAAGACAAAACCCTTTTTGGATTACAAAGGATTATATCTTTTAATCACTTATTTCACTTTTGTAGTTCAGTTAAATTATACCGAAAAATAATACCCGATGCCTTTGATGGTAATGATCTGAATATTGGGGTCGGATTTCAGCATATCTCGAAGTTTTGTAATATAAACATCGAGGTTTCTTGAATTGAAATAGCTGTCATCTCCCCAGAGCTTCAATAGAATATCTTTCCTTTCGGTGGTCTGATTCGTTTTGTCAATTAACATCATCAAAATACCTGCTTCTTTGTGGGATAACCTTTTTGTGTCCCCACTTGGATCCATCAATTCGAACTTGTTAGGATAAAACACAAACTTACCGAAGGGAATCTCCTGTTTTCCATTTTGCTTTTGACCTTTGGTCAAGCTCAGAAGATTTTCAATTCTGACGATAAGTTCCTCCAAACTAAAAGGTTTCTTTAGGTAGTCATTGCCCCCTGATTCAAATCCTTTCAAAACATCTTCAACCTGGCTTTTTGCTGTGAGAAAAATGATGGGCATAGCCGGTGTAATCTGTCTAATAGCTTTGGCCAATTGATAACCATCAATTTTGGGCAGCATGATGTCGAGGACACAGATATCGGGTTTTGATTCTGGAAACATGCTTAATGCAATTTTTCCATCATCTGCCATTATGACCTCATATTTTCTGCTTTGAAGGCTCTCTTTCACTATTTTTCCCAGGGCAGGTTCGTCCTCAACATAAAATATTTTGGTCATATTTTCTGGAATTGAATTGTGAAAGAAGATCCTTTTCCAAGCTGGGAATCAAGGAATATTTTTCCCCCATGAGATTGGATGACTGCAGCTACTTGTGCCAAACCCAAACCATAGCCTTTTACATCATGGAGATCATGTTGGGGAACCCTAATGAATTTTTCGAAGATTTCTTTTTGATACCCTTCGGGTATACCGATTCCCTTATCCGAAATTTTAAGCAATATCTCATAATCCATTTCATGTAAATGAATATCGATAGATTTAATATCCTTGCTGTATTTTATGGCATTGTCCAAAAGATTGAAGATGACCAAGCTAAGCTGTTCCTCATTTCCGTAGATTTTGAATTGGTTTCCCTGTTTTTGATATCGAAATTCAAATGATTGGGATTGCAGCATCGGCTTGAATGAGTTGATTCTATCTTCCAATAATACCTCCAATTCCAATGGTCTGAAATTCACTTTTTCCTCTTTTTCCAAAACACTGGATTTGAGGATGTTTTCGGCCATGGCCGTCAATCTTTTCAGTTCATTTTTGGCAATCTGAATATATTCCTTTCGGGTTTCCAGATTGTCTTTGGCCCCAAAGTTTTCCAATGACTCAAGGATAATGGCTACAGTGGAAACAGGGGTTTTCAATTCGTGGGTAATATTGCTGATGATGTCGTTTTTGAGCAGGTTTAGCCTTTGTTGCTTTAGCATGTTTCTGTACATGGCAAACATAGACCAAGAAATAAAAAGAACTACCAATAATGCAAACAAGAAAGGATTGAGCATTTTCTTGAAAAGGAATCCGCGATAAGTCTCAATGTAACCAACTATTCTTGTTCCAAATGGTATTCTGATTTCTTCCAGTGAAATGGCATTTGCAGGAATCGGATTGGCTTCATTCAGTACGTCATATCTTCTTACTTTTGCTTCAAGGGGACAATCGTTTTCAGCCAAAACTTCATTGAATCGGATTTCAATAGTTTGGGGATCCAAGGGTTCCCTGTTTATCCTATAAGTGAATTTCCGGGCTTCTTTTATACTGTCTATTCCCATCATCAAAGGCCTGAAAACCCGCTTTAAGGAATCAGCAAACCCAGAATCTCCTGTTGTGATTATTTGAATCTGTCTATTTGAACCAAGGATGGTGTCTTTTCCATTGGGTTCACTTTTCACTTCTATGCGAACACTTCTTAAAGTATCCTGAAAAGAAAAATTCCTGAAATGGGGAGTTCCATAAACTGTATCTAGCAAACCGGGAATAAAAACCGGATTCAAATCTTTCAATACTAATGAATCCAGCATCCCTGTGACCGTAGTCGCAAAAAGCAATCTTGTTTCTTGTTTGAGGCTGTTTTTGTAATCTTTATAAACTGAAGCCAACCAAAAAAACTGTACCAGGATCAGCACCAGAATACTTCCTACCATCAGGATTAAATACAGTTTGTTATTCTTTTGCATAGGACAAATATATTAGGTTTTGAAAGGCTTTCGATCTCCCATTAACCTTAATTAACCTTGTATTCAGGTTGTTTAACCTAATCTCATTTTTCGATGGATTACTTTTGAAAATCCAAAATCCAAAGGTTATGAAAAAATACATTTTAGCAATTCTAGTCTGTGCTTCTTGGGCATTTATTTCCAACGAAGTATCAGAAGGGGTAATCACTTATTCCACCAAGATCAACATGCACAAAAGAATACCTGCCGGCCAGGAAGAAATGAAAAAAATGATGCCGGAATTCAATACCTCCCAGAACCTGCTTGTCTTCAATCAATTAAGTAGCTTATACAAAGCGGTTCCACCAGATGAAAACCCTTTTGAATCCCAAGCAGGACCAGGAGGAGGTCAGATGGTCATAAGAATTGCCAACCAAAATGAAACTTATTTTGACAGGGATGAAGATATGGTAATCCAGTTAAGGGAGTTTATGGGAAAAAAATACCTGACCAAAAATGATACAAAAAGGCTTCCATGGAAATTGGGTACAGAAACCAAAGAGATTCAGGGGTTTTTATGTAGGAATGCCTTTTTCACCGATGAGAATGAAAGGGAGATTTTAGCTTGGTACACGGAAGAACTGAGAATTCCCCTTGGACCGGACCGCTTTCATGGTCTTCCGGGACTGATTATGGAAGTCAATATCAATGAAGATGAAATGGTGATCAGTGTTGAAAAACTGGATTTTAGAAGCCTGAAAAAAAATGAATTGAAAGAACCAAAAGTTGGAAAGGAAATTACCGATGAAGCATACAGGGCTATGATGCAGGAACAAATGGAAAAAATGGGAGCCCAAGGGGGGCAGGGAGGATTTAGGATGATGATTAGGAATTAGGTTTGAGATATGAGACATGAGACGTGAGACATGAGATAGGTTCAAATTTTGGTAGGCTTTGGATAGCTGAGTTAAGTCTCTCTTCTAAACCAATGACGTAATCGGAGCAACTCGTCATGCTGAACGGAGAGAAGCATCTCTCGAGGTTCAGGAAATGATAAATACAAGCATAAATAGGACCTCTAGAGATTCCTCGTTCCTCGGAATGACGCCCACTTCAATGTCATCCCCTTCCTGGAAATGCCAATTTTACCAACCTGAAATGACAAGCCTCTTATGTCTTAAGTCTAATGTCTCACTTCTCAATAAAAACATGAAACCAACCATTACCACAATTTTACTTATATCCATTGTTTTCTCCTCATATAGCCAATCCAGCAGATGGTCGGTCACGGGGAATATTCAGGATGAAAAAGGACAAGGTTTACCTTCGGCAACCATTACACTTTTGGATCCGGCTGATTCTACTTTGGTGACTTTTGGGGTAACCAATCCAAGTGGGGGATTTGAAGTTAAAAACCTTCGGGAAGAAGCCCTTTTGTTACAGGTGTCTTTTGTGGGATTTGAAACATTCCACAAAAAAATCACCAAGCCTATTGAGGGAAATTCCTCATCTCTAGGAACTATCATCCTTAAGGAAGCGACAGCCGATCTTGATGTATTTACCATAGAAGCAATTGCTCCTGTCACGATCAAAAAGGATACAGTTGAATTCCATGCGGATGCATTTAAGACGAATCCCAATGCGAATGTTGAAGACCTTTTGAAAAGGCTTTCAGGAGTGGAAGTGGATACTGATGGCAATATTAAAGCTCAAGGCGAAACTGTCCGTAGGATTTTGGTGGATGGCAAGGAGTTTTTTGGAACAGATCCCAAACTTGCTTCAAGAAATCTCTTGGCAGAAGCGATTGAGAAA
>NZ_JBGSXS010000095.1:0-5393 GCF_041751335.1 Aquiflexum sp. | reverse complement strand
ATTTTATTATGCTACAGAATGGAACCAAAGCATAGAAACAGACGATGAAATCCATCAATATATACAGGACAATTTGCTGAATTTTATCTTGCTAAGTATTTATATCAATTATCCATTGACATACCATAGGGAACATCAGGTTGTCCTAGTCCGGTCGTTCATTGATTTAGAAGAATTCAATTCTGAAGCACTCAAAGATGGCTTTTTGGTCGGATACAATGCAGGAGTTTACCGAATGCAGTTAAAAGGCTATGAATCATTCCCGCACTTTGCTGTGGCTTATTATGATGAAGGATTAAAAGAGCTTCATTGCAGTGCTATGACGGAAGAAGGGTATGGGAAACTCTCAGAAAAAATGGATAACTGTGGAATACCATGCAGCCCTTATCCCCAACAGAGACTGCATTTAAGCATGAAAACAGCTATTTCAGAGATTTTCAAAAAAGAGGTTCTTGCGGATCCATATAGCGACTTATTTCCTGAACAAAAAGAATCTGTTGATCCGAAAACCCTAAATACCCTAAATGATTTTATCTCAGCTTTAGTAGAAAAATTCAACAATAACGAAACGCCTGACTTAAAAAAGATGGCTAAAGAATTTGGAATACCTTTAGAAACCGCCAAAGAACTTAAGAAAGTGCTGGAAAAAAATACTGGGAAGAAGCTGTAGGGGATAGGGGAAATGGAAAAAAACAAAATCAACTAAATTATAACTTAGGTTTAACTTCACCTTTTACTGCTTTGCATCTAATTCATTATGGTTAGATAAGTACTTTAATTCAATGGAATTTGTGAGAGTAGAAAGCAAATTGAAACAAAATGTCCCCCATACCGTCTCCAGAAAAGAAAAAACCCCAGATACAGTTAGTATAAGGGGTTTTGAGTAGCGGGAACAGGGCTAAATACCTCTATTTTTTATTTTCTCATTTTTAACTTAAATACATTGATTTTCAGCATTTTAAAATTTATTCTAGCTAAATAAGAATAAAAGAAATAAGATTAAATTAAAGAAAACAGCCTACTGTATAGCCTACTGAGAATAAAATTTGTTAAATTTAGGTATCCAATCAAAAGTAGAAACAATGGCAAAATTCAATTATTATCTAAAGGATAAGTTTGCAGAAAAAGAAACCCCAATCCATTTGTACATTAGACATGAGGGTAAAAGATTAGTTTATTCAACTGGAAAATTTATCCATCCTAAATTTTGGAATGAGGAAACCCAGCAAGCAAGACAGGTAAAAGACTTTCCAAATGCAAAGATTTTTAACAGCAACCTAAAATTTATTCAGGATACAGCTTTTAAGGTTTTTGAGGATTTGACTTTTCGACTGGAAAGAAACCCAGCCCCACAGGAAATAAAATCAGAACTTGACAGGGAATTAAAAGACCTCCAAGGGAACGCCTCCACAGACAGTGAAATTAAGCCCACATTCATGGGTTTATTCAAGAGGTTTATCATTGAATCAGAACAAGGTATAAGGCTTACAGCAAGCGGGAAAAGGTTTGATAAAAGGTCTATCCAAAAGTATAATACAGTCTTTGACAAATTAGAACAGTTTGGGAAAAGGTATCATTTGGCATTTGAAACCATTGACCAAAATTTTTATACCAAATTTGTAAATTTCCTGAACAAAGAAAAGTATTCACTAAACAATGTTGGAAAGTACATTCAGGTAATCAAAACCTTTTTGACCTATGCCACTGACAACGGATACAATACCAACATGTTTTTTCAATCTAAGCAGTTTAAAGCCCATAAAGTACCGGGGTTTTCCATTTATTTGAATGAAAGGGAAATAAACGAACTATACCAAATTGATTTAAGCAGTACACCACATTTGGAGCGGGTTAGAGACCTCTTTATAGTTGGATGTTGGACAGGATTAAGATTTTCAGATTTCACCAACATACAGCCCAAAAACATTGATGGGGATTTTTTGAAAATCACTACTTTCAAAACAGGTGAAAAGGTAATAATCCCAATTCACAGGACTGTAAAAGAAATCATGGCCAAATACAAAGACAGGTATCCAAACAGTTTGCCCCCAGCCATAGTAAACCAAAAAATGAATGCCTATCTAAAGGACATTGCAAAACAAGTGGATAGTTTAAAAACCGGGGTGGAGGTTGAAATAATAAAAGGAGGGTTGAAAGTGAATACCGAAAAACAGAAATGGGAACTTGTAACAACTCATACCGCCCGGCGTTCTTTTGCTACCAATGTTTACAAAAGTGGATTTCCCGCTATCAGTTTAATGAAAATCACAGGTCATAAGACTGAAAAAGCCTTTTTGCTTTACATCAAAGTAACCCCTGAGGAAAACGCCCATAAATTATTAGAACATTGGAACAAGTCAGTATTAAAAGTTAGTTGAAATGGAGGATCAAAACAGCCAAAAGGATAAAATAGAAAATGATCCTGACATTCTAAACCAGATTGAAAAACTTGCAAAATGGACAAAGGAAAGTAGAAAGCAATTTAATAAATCTGTAAGATCATTAAAGCATCTCTTTAAAAAATATAACCTCGTTGTACCTACCAATTGGGATCGCATTTTTTATGATTGGTATTTAGAAATACACCCTGAGTATATTGATAAATACTTTAATTGGGAATTTCCCAAACTTACTGAATCCGATATACTGGAATGGGCAAAAGAGGAAACTGAGAAAATTGAATCCTTGCAAGCTAAAATGAATGAAAAAATCCATTCTCAAAAAACAAGGATTGATAAAGCACCAAAATACAGGTTTTACATAATGGAAAAGTTAGGCATTATTGACCCAAAGGGAATTTTTTATAATCAAAAACTATCCCTAAATAAAAGGGCTGAATTGTTATCAAAAATTATAGGCTACAATCTAAGAGATTGCAAAGATTTGTTGAACGGAATAACAGATTTTGACCCTGAAAAGAAATCTGAAATTGATGACTTTTTAAACGAATTAATCCAAAAAAGTAAAGGATAGTAAAATAGTGGGGTTTTTATTATGCCCCCACTTCAACCCCCCAGCTAAAATTGTCCAAACTAAACAAAGTTAAAATGGACAATGTAATCTTATCAACTTACAGCCCTGAGGAACTTACAGGGATTATCAATACAGCCGTACAAGAGGCCGTAACATCAATTATTAGAGTCCAAAAAAAAGAGACAGGGGAAACACTACTTTCAAGGAAAGAAACGGCTGAAAAGCTCAAAATCTCGCTTGTTACCCTTTCCGATTATTCCCGGAAAGGAATTTTGAAATCCTATATAATTGGAGGCCGTGTCCTTTACAAGGAAAGTGAAATTGAAAAATCTTTACATCAGGTCAAGACAGTAAAATTCTAATCCGATGACAGCCCAAAAACAAACGGCACTAATCGGAAAGAATCCCATTAGTGCCATTCCCGCTAGAGTTTCCAATCAAAAGCAGTATTTCAAATGTACTCAATTTTTGGAATACCTATCCCAAACTAACTTTGAAATTTTACTTTTCGCAGGGGTGGAGGCTTGCAACCTATGAAAGGGAAAAGAAACACTTCAGAAACTAAGTATCTATCATGGAATGCCATTCAAAGAGGTCAATTAATCCCCAATGTTACCGAAAGGGTTTATTCCTTTCTAGTGGATAATAGACCAAATGCATACAGTGCAAAGGAATTGGAATCTTTGATAGGAATAGAAGACACCACACTAAGCCAGCCAATTGTTAGGCTTAAAGAATCAGGTCAAATTGTTTTAATGCATGGACACCATGCGTTTTCAAAAAGGAAGGTGCAAAAATACTATGCCAAAGACACAAATGATGACCCGCAATTAAAAATTTTCTGACATGGCAAAGGCAAAACTTAGAAGCATAAACACTGCAATTTGGTTTGATCCCTGGTTCTTTGACCTATCACCTAACAAAAAGCTGGTATGGTTATATTTGCTTACAAATGAATCCACAAACATGTTAGGAGCATACCAAATCACAATTGTAAGGATTGCTTTTGAAACTGGATTAAGCGAAAAAATCATTTCTGAAATTCTATCTGATTTTCAAAGTGATAGGAAAATCATTTTCCAAGATCATTTTATAATTATCATCAATTGGGTTAAAAATCAATCCTATAATTCCAACATGCTAATTAATGTGGATGCTATTTTGAATGATTTGAAACCAAGTTTGCGGGAATTAATGCCCAAAGAGATAATTAAATACATAAACTGGTTAAAAGAGAAGCAAAACAAGCGAAAATAATGTAGGAAAAAATCATAATTTCCGAACTATATCGGACTATAATTTCTCAGAATGAATGATTTTAAACAAAAAATTGAATGCCTTTCGAAACCCTTTAAAAGCCTTATCAAATCCTTTGAAAAATAGAAGTAGAATAAGAAATAGAATGTAAATAAGAAAATGAATCCCAAAGCAAACAAATACTTTGAAGGGTACAATTTTAGTTTGAATGTGGAGGCATTAAATCAGACTTTAGAATTTCTTAATTTGTAAAAAACAAAAGTTTACAAAAATCATGGGTTTAAAAAAAGGACAAACGAATAATCCTAATGGGAGGCCTAAAGGCTCAAAGAACAAAATAAATGAGGAAATAAGGGAAAAAATCCAATCCCTTTTTGATGGAAATTTTGATAAAATTCAATCAGACATTGAAAAACTTGATCCAAAAAATAGATTGAAATTCTTGACTGATTTAATGCCTTATTTGGTGCCAAAGCTTCAAACCACTACTTATACCAATGAAATAGATTGGGAAAACATCCCTGAGGAAAAAATTGATAAATTATTAAACCGGTATTCAAAAAGTCAACAAAATTAAACAGTATAAAAAAGGATAGAAAAGGAAAAACCCAACAAATTTAATACTAGTTAAATGGATAAAATTTCTAAAATCAAATTGCTTATAGCTTTTAAACAGGGGAAAATAACGGTAGAGGAACTAAAAGAATGCCTAAAATTTGAAAGCATACCCCTATTTATTTTGAAGGACAAAGAGCCAAAAACCGAAAATCAAAAACAGCAAATTGACCTATTTCAAAAAATTGGAATTGAAGTCATTTTGATAAACATTTTTTAAAATAAAAAGACCAATTAAAGGCTAATTATTAAGGGTTTAAAATCCATGTTCCGGAGGTTTTATTTTTCTTCCAAAGTTTCTTCTTTAATAAATTCTGTTTGATCAATGTTAGTATAAAAAACCTTGTTGAAAGTTTGTTTTGCATTACTTAACAGTGGGTTTTTTATTGAATAAGAAGCCTTATATTTTGTAGAAAGAATGGTATCAGGATTTTTAGAAAACTCGTTATAACGGTTTTCTATCCTTTCAATTTTAGATAGTGTTTCCTTATATGAGACCTTTTCATTGATGGCTTTGTCTCTATTTCTTTTTGATTCCAACTCGTATG
>NZ_JBGSXS010000094.1:0-30827 GCF_041751335.1 Aquiflexum sp. | reverse complement strand
CATCCTGATTTTGCCGGAATTCACTTTACAGGATCTACTGGTGTTTTTCAACATATCTGGAAGACCATTGGGCAAAATATCTTTAAGTATAAGTCCTATCCAAGAATCGTTGGTGAAACTGGTGGAAAGGATTTTGTGATTGCCCATAAATCGGCAAATCCCAAAGCAGTGGCAGTGGGATTGTCAAGGGGAGCTTTTGAATTCCAAGGCCAAAAATGTTCTGCTGCTTCAAGGGCTTATATCCCTTTCAATCTATGGGCTGATGTGAAGAAATATTTATTGGAAGATCTGGCATCTATGAAAATGGGGCCGACGGAAGATTTTACCAATTTCATCAATGCTGTGATTGATGAAAAAGCATTTGATAAAATCTCCAATTATATATCTGAAGCTAAGAAAGCAGATGGCGTGGAAATCATCTCAGGCGGCAATTTTGACAAGTCCAAAGGTTACTTTATCGAACCAACAGTGATTGTAACCAAAGACCCCATGTATACTACTATGTGTGAGGAGATATTTGGTCCAGTTTTGACAATATATGTTTACCAAGCAGAACACTTTGAAGAAGCGTTGGAATTGGTAGATCAGACTTCCCCTTATGCCTTGACAGGTGCTGTTTTCTCCCAAGATCGATATGCCATTGAGTTAGCTACCCAGAAACTGAGAAATGCTGCCGGAAACTTCTATATCAATGACAAACCGACAGGTGCAGTCGTCGGACAGCAACCATTTGGTGGGGCAAGGGCTTCCGGGACCAATGACAAAGCCGGATCCATGATCAACTTACTCAGATGGGTATCACCAAGGACTATTAAGGAAACCTTTGTGTCTCAGGTGGATTATAGGTATCCGTTTTTGGGTAAAGATTGAGGAAAGAAGCAAGAAGCGAGAGATTAGAGACGAGACTTTAGAGACAAGAGACGAGATTTGTGACCTATGGGTCCCCACGGCGGATCCGAAGGTCTTTACCAAGAATCTAAGCCTGTCCCAAGTATCGGGGAGCCAAGATTTGGGAATTGTGATTGATTGGAGGTTAGTGGTAAAATATAAAAAGACCTTCGGATGTATATGATCCGGGGTCTTTTTATTATTATTGATAACTATTGAAATCCGAAAATGGGAATGGACGTTAATAAGTTGTATTCAAGTCCAAAAGCAAATTTTTTTGAAGACCTTTTTTTGCAACATAGTTATTTACATATATTTTTAGTTTTGAAATAAACTTAGATGATATGATAATTTTTGATTTGAGAAATCTGGTGTTATGCTTTGTTGTAATTGCTATTTCTTTTTCCTGTTCAATCAGAAATCCTAAATCCACCGAATTATTCACCGGCGATTTGAAGGAATTTATTGTGGATACCCTTTATCTGGAAAAAGATACCAAGACAAAAATTCTCCCATCTGATTTGACTTACATTGAAATTAATGGGGTGGAGTTTTTATATGCCTTTGTCAATTATAGGCTTCTGAAATATAGTTATACAGACGGGAAATTAATGAACGTACAGGAATTTGAAAAGGAAGGTCCGGATGGCATTGGTACATGGATCTCCGGATATTTGATTACTGAAAATGATATGTTTTTTATTTCTGACAATAAGCAAATAGTGCGATCAGACTTGAACGGAAAAGTGGTGGATCGCATGAAATTTCCTGAAGTGAGTGAAGATAGAATAAGTGCAAATTTCAATACCATGAACGGAAATTCCATCACTTGGATAAGTTCTGAGAAAAAGCTGATTGTCTTGGATGTGCCTTTCGTATTGAAGGAACCAAATCTTTCCTATGAGGATTGGATTTGGGTTTTTGATTTCGATAGCGGGGAGAGTAAGCAGATTTCTTTCAAATATCCGGAAGGATATAAGCAATTTTTGGATGACCCTGAGTTGGGTGTTTATTCCCATAAATATGTTTCAGGGAAGCATTTGATAAGTTTTCCGGCAACAGACTCACTATTGGTTTTAAATGGGGAAAAGAAGTTTTGGGTAGATGGAAAAAGTTCTCATACTTTGATATTTGAAAAGGGAAAAACTGAGCCACACGGGGAATGGACAGTATTTCTTCCAAATCTTAATTCAAGTCGTTACAAATGGTTGCTTCATGATCCCTACCAGAAAATTATCCTGCGTTATCTTGTGATAGGTAATGAAGGAAAAGATGACTTGAAATTGAATAAAACCAGTTTTATCATTTTGGATGAGCAATTGGAGAAAAAAGGGGAGGTGTTTTTTACAAATGAAATGTTTTCAGGATTCGGGTTCTCTACGCCCCAAGGTCTTTATCTCAAATTGATCCCACAGCTAAGTGATGATTTTGAGGGGTATGTAAGGGTTCGAGTAGACATCTGAGGTTTGGGGTTTGACCTTTGGGGTTTTCAGAAACCCGAAGGTCTTTGCCTTTATCATGCCACTTAGATTCTTAAAACACAAGGCTCTTTTTCTATAAATATTGGTGTAAGGGAAAAATGTCCAAATAAACTTTGTGATTTATTTGGACTATGAGGTATCACAAATCCTCAATCAATTTTTCTTTAACTGAGGATACTTACTAATGAAAGCTTTTAAATTACCACATAGAAACATAGGAAACATAGATTTTGATTCGTTCGTTGATGTTGGTTACCTGTAGACTATGTGAGCAATATGACTCCTATATGGTAAAAATAAATTTTCTACAGGTTCTGTTTATAACTTAAAACTATTTCTAAACCTTCGAGGTCTGAAAAAGAATTCAAAGGTTTGGCACCTATCACTTCTTTTTAAACAAAGAATCCACAAATTCTTTTCTGTTGAATACTTGCAGATCGGTCATTTTTTCACCTACACCGATGTATTTCACCGGGATTTTGAATTGGTCGGAGATGCCGATGACTACGCCACCTTTGGCTGTTCCGTCCAATTTGGTGATGGCCAAGGCCGTGATATCTGTAGCTTTGATAAATTCCTGGGCTTGTATAAAGGCATTTTGTCCGGTAGAACCGTCTAGGACCAATAAGATTTCATGGGGAGCATCATCGATGAATTTCTGCATGACTTTTTTTATTTTAGTCAATTCATTCATCAGGTTGACTTTGGTATGTAGTCGGCCTGCGGTATCTACTATGACTACATCTGCACCGGTATCCACTCCTCGTTTTACAGCATCAAAGGCAACTGAGGCCGGATCTGTATTCATACCATGGGAAACCACAGGTACACCAACCCTTTCACCCCAAAGAATCAACTGATCTACTGCGGCAGCTCGAAAAGTATCAGCAGCTCCTAAAATTACAGATTTTCCAGCGCCCTTAAATTGGTGTGCCAATTTGCCGATGGTAGTGGTTTTGCCAACGCCATTGACACCAACTACCATGATCACATAAGGTTTTTTATTAGCAGGCAGATCAAAATCAGAAAGGTCGGCGCTTTTGTTTTCTTCCATCAAGCCCATGATCTCTTCCCTAAGGATGACATCAAGTTCTGTTGTATTTAGGTATTTGTCCTTAGATACGCGTTCTTCTATTCTTCTGATGATTTTGATGGTGGTATCCACACCTACATCTGAGGTTATCAGGATTTCTTCGAGTTCGTCTAGTACTTCCTCATCAACCTTGGATTTGCCGACTACAGCTTTGCTGAGTTTGGAAAAAATATTTTCGCTGGACTTTTGAAGACCTTGATCAAGACTTTCTTTTTTGTCTTTGGTAAAAAAACCGAAAATTCCCATATGTCTAATTGATTATAAATGATCTCCTGATGATACATAACGATCTTTGGATTATTGTCCCAAGTAGATATTTATTGATACTGGATATTATTGGATATTTTGATCTACATATTAAACGTAGAGATAATATTATGCCAAGAATAGCTTGAAAATAATTTTGACTTCAATGTAACAAAAAAGTCCCTTCAAAGACTTTACCTGAAGGGACTTATACTTGCCTCACGGGCAGGATATTATTTTTTCAAAGTATCCTGAACCATTGCGGCTGGAACCATTTCTTCTTTGAAGGTATATGCACCGGTTTTATCAGACTTGATAGCTCTAATTACCTTAGCGTAAGTTACGCCGCCTTCTTTTTTCAGGGTTGCTACTACTTTCTTAGCCATATTATTGAGATTTGTTAGGTTGCCTCAGCAAGAACCTAAATTATTTAATTTCTTTATGTACCGTCATTTTCTTCAAAATTGGGTTGAATTTTTTCAATTCCAATCTCTCAGTAGTGTTCTTACGGTTTTTGGTAGTGATGTACCTTGAAGTACCAGGAAGACCGGTAGCTTTATGCTCCGTACATTCCATTATCACTTGAACTCTGTTACCTTTCTTAGCCATCGCTCTATATTATTTATTGGGTAAACCCGATGTTTATCTAATTACAATGAATCCTTTTTCCTGAGCTTCTTTCAATACGGCAGTGATGCCTTTTTTATTGATAGTTCTTAGGGCTTTGGTACAAACTTTCAACGTGATCCAAGCATCCTCTTCAGGAACATAAAAGCTTTTCTTGTGCAAGTTTGGATAAAACTTACGCTTGGTCTTGTTGTTCGCGTGCGATACATTATTACCTACTCGAGGTCTTTTACCGGTGATGTCACAAACTTTTGCCATGATATATGATCGTATTATTAAAGACGTTTTTCCAATTGAGTTTGCAAATATCGGACTTTTACCTGAATTACCAAGGGCAGGGTTCGAAAATATTCGGTAAAGTTTTTAGATGTGAGACATGAGATGTGAGACGTGAGACACAAGACAGGAGATTTGAGACCTTTGAAATGAGTGATAAGGGTAAAGTTTGTATCAAGTACATTAAGCCAAGTACCAAGAATTGATGAATTTGGAGCTTGATAAATTTTGAAATGTATATAGTGTTTAAGTCCATATAGGACGACATCTGTTTTTCAACTCGATCCCGCCATTAGTACGGGAGAGAAGTCTGAAAACTTTAAGGTTGTATAGATTTCTAGCTTCGTTCGAAAAGAGAAATCAGGGACAACTCAACAACTCAACCCTTCTCCTTATAAGGGCAATGTTTGCAGCCGCTATCACAACAATATCCCCTCCTGAGGTGGTATTGGGCGGTGAAAACCATGAGGCCATTTTCATTGATGTAGTAGTCCCCCGGGATGAGTGATATTGGTGCTGTTGTCTTCTTTTTGGAATTCATTCTTTTATCCTAAAGGCATTTACTATATTTGCCGAAAGTGATTTATACGGTCAAATCTGTCCTTGATTGGGCAGCGAAATTACAAATTTTATGATGGAAACAATAAACTCAAGCAAGCAGGCGATTGTGCTGGAAGACAAGTACGGAGCCCACAACTACCATCCTTTACCGGTAGTGTTGTCAAAAGGTGAAGGTGTTTTTCTTTGGGATGTCGAAGGGAAGAAGTATTATGATTTCCTATCTGCTTATTCTGCCGTCAACCAAGGCCATTGTCACCCAAGAATCAAAAATGCATTGATTGAGCAAGCCGGAACATTGACCTTGACATCAAGGGCATTTTACAATGATATTTTGGGACCGTTTGAGAAATACATCACCGAATATTTTGGTTTTGATAAAGTGTTGCCCATGAATACCGGGGCGGAAGGAGTGGAGACTGCCATCAAGATCGCTAGAAAATGGGGCTATGAAATTAAAGGAGTAGATGAAAACAAAGCTAAAATCATAGTAGCTGAAAACAACTTTCACGGAAGGACTTCCACTATCATCTCATTTTCAAACGATGAAAATGCCAGAAAGAATTTTGGTCCTTATACCCCTGGCTTTATCAAAATACCTTATGATAATATAAAAGCATTAGAGGAAGCGTTGGAAGAGGAGAATGTGGTTGCTTTTTTAGTTGAGCCTATTCAGGGAGAAGCAGGGGTGTATACACCTGCGGATGATTATTTGAGAAGGGTGGCAGAGGTATGTAAATCCAAAAATGTATTGTTCATAGCAGATGAAATCCAGACAGGTATTGCGCGAACAGGTTCGCTGTTGGCAGTTTGTGGCAATTGTACCTGCGAGGGGCATTGTGAAAAACAGGATACTTACATCAAACCGGATATGCTAATTTTGGGCAAGGCAATTTCAGGAGGTTTTTATCCGGTATCGGCAGTGTTGGCAGACAACCATATTATGAATGTAATCAAACCGGGTCAGCACGGGTCCACTTTTGGAGGCAATCCATTAGGAGCAAAGGTTGCGATGACCGCATTGGAAGTTGTCAGGGATGAAAAACTTTCTTTAAATGCCCGGAAATTGGGAAAACTATTCCGGGTAAGAATGCAGAAATTGGTGGACAAATACAAAATCCTAAAGCTTGTACGGGGTAAGGGATTGCTCAATGCTGTCGTTGTCAATGATTCTGAAAACAGTACCACAGCATGGGATATGTGTGTGGCCCTAAAAGACAATGGCCTATTGGCGAAGCCTACCCATGGTAATATCATACGCTTTGCACCACCTTTGGTAATGACCGAGGAACAGTTGCATGAATGCTGTGATATCATAGAGAAGGTGGTGAGAGAGTTTGAAAAGTGAAATCATGAAAAAAGCAGTCATTTTCGATATGGATGGCGTAATCTGCCATACCAATCCCTACCATTCAATGGCATTCAAAGAATTTTTTGCCAAAAGAAATATGTATCCCACTGAGGAGGAGTTTGCACTGCACATGTACGGCAAGAGCAATTCTTATATCATGAGTCATTTTTTTGGTAAGCCAATTTCCGGAGACGAACTATTGGAACTTGAGAATGAAAAGGAGAGTCTGTTCAGGGAGATATATAAGGATAAGATTGACCCTATATCCGGATTTATGGATTTTTTCCATCAATTGAAAACCAATCAATTTCTGACCGGAGTAGCTACTTCAGCACCTTTTGCCAATATGGAACTGATAGCTGGAACCTTGTCTTTGTTTGACTATATGGAATCTGTGTTAGCGAGCGAGGATGTGACCAAACACAAGCCTGACCCACAGATATATCTAAAATCTTCAGCAAACCTTCAAGTTGAGCCTGATTCCTGTTTGGTTTTTGAAGATTCATTTTCAGGAGTGACGGCTGCCAAAAATGCGGGGATGAAAGTGGTTGGAGTCCTTTCTTCTCATAGCAAGAAAGAATTGCCGATATGCGATTTGTATATCCAGGACTTCAGAGAAGTTGATGTGGAGAAGGTGTTGGGGTTGTTGAATTAAATAGTTGGAAGACGGAAGTCCGAAAAGTCCTGTATTTGATATTTGACTGATAATTTTAGTAGGAGTGAGCTTATTTATAAAATATCAAAAAATCCCTTGAATGGGGTGGAAGCACTGCGTGCTTCCACCCCATTCAAGGGATTTTTACTTAACAATTTTTTAAGTATTATTTAACATTGGACATGTGTTAACATTTACTTAACACAGCCAAATTTCTACCCAGCCCTCCTTTTTCAACCATTTTCAATCTTTCGGTTAACTCTGATCTGTTTTGAATCAAAAAGGGATATTATCCGATAACAATTTGATAATATTAGCCTCATCATAAAGAAATATAGGTTCCCCACTTTTGTGTCGCTGTACAAATAGTATTCACTACTTAAATCATCTTCTTAAATGCGGATAAAATTCGCAGGGACCATTATCTTGTTGATAATGATTTTCACGGACGTTTTTGCAAGGGACGTTCATGAAGACACCCTTAGCACACATGAGACTACTCCTGTGATCAAAAAACCATGGTTTGAAACCATTCAATTACGTGGCTATGCACAGTTACGTTACAATGGTTTCTTTGAAACCAATCCTGGCTTGCAATGTGATCAATGTGACAAATCCTGGGGAGGCGATGGAGGAGGCTTTTTCTTCCGTCGGATCAGGATGATTTTTTATGGACAAATTCATGAAAGGGTCTACATGTATATTCAGCCTGACTTTGCCTCGAATGGGGGTAATTTTGCCCAGATTCGTGATGCCTATTTTGACTTGGGCTTGGATCAAAAACAGGAATTCAGACTTAGAATAGGTCAATCCAAAGTACCCTTTGGATTTGAAAACCTACAATCAAGTCAAAACAGGATCCCATTGGACAGGAATGACGGATTGAATTCTGCTGTGGCCAACGAACGTGATATCGGGGTAATGTTTTATTATGCACCTACAGAAATCCGTCAGAGATTCAGCCAATTGGTTTCTTCCGGTCTGAAAGGATCTGGTGATTATGGGCTTTTTGGATTGGGAGTTTACAACGGCCAGACTGCCAACGCTCCTGAAAAAAACAAATCATTCCATTTGGTTTCAAGGGCGACTTATCCATGGGAATTGACATCAGGACAAATTATTGAGACATCTTTCCAAGCATACACTGGTAAATTTGTGATCAACCGAAATCCCCAAACGGACTTTGATCAGACTGAATTTTCGGAATACCGTTACGGGCCATCATTGATTATTTATCCGCAGCCATTTGGATTGCAAGCGGAATTCAATTGGGGAAGAGGACCGGAAATTAATCCTGAAACCAATACGGTGGAAGATGCACCACTACGTGGTGGCTATGTCATGGCTACTTATATGTTGAAATCAAACTCTGATATTTTCATTCCTTTTACAAGGTACCACTATTACAAAGGGGGCAAAAAGCATGAGTTGGATGCTACTAGGCATCGGGTCAATGAATTGGAAATTGGGGTGGAATGGCAACCACACAAAGCTTTTGAGTTGGTAGCTATGTACACCATTTCGGACAGAACATTTGAAAACTCATTGAATCCTGATAACAGGCAAAAAGGAAGTCTGTTGAGATTGCAGGCGCAGGTCAATTTCTAGAAATAAAGTTTAGTCTATATATGTGTAAAGCAGGTCAAGATTTTGGCCTGTTTTTTTTCCCGCAACTTATTGATATCAATGATCAATGAAATTGGTTACTTGATTGGAATGAAATTGGAAATATATTTGCTTGCACACTAGAATCAATCAAAACCATTTCTTGCCCTCATGAAAATTCTATTCAATTTTTTCCTCATCCCTCTCTTGTTTTTGCAGGGGCATTTCTATCAAAATTCTATTGAAGAACTTAGACTTAACAATTCCCAACATGTAGACAATTTCCGGGAGTACCTCAATGGTTTTATTGGCAGTGATGAATTCCCCACTTTATTGGAAAATGAAATACTGATTGTCAATTTATGGGCTACTTGGTGCGGTCCATGTATTCAGGAAATACCCGAACTGAATGAACTTGTGGAAAAATACAGGGATCAAAATATCCGTTTTCTGGCATTTTCTGATGAAAGTAAAGAGGTTTTTGAGAAATTTAAGAAAAGAAGACCATCATTTGAATTCAGTTTCGAGAAAAGTTTTGAGAATGTAGGAGCTTTGGAAGCATTGATGAAATTGGACAAAGAATATCAGGGCAGAGCGATTCCCTTACATATTTTGGTTAAGAAAGACGGCAGTGTCAAAGAAGTTTTTGTTGGAGGTTCCAAATATGATTTGCAGCGGATTGAAAGATTTATCAAAAAGGAAATTAGAAGTAAAAAGTAATTTACCTTTGGCTTTTTGTTTTAAAGCAAAGTAACAGACTGAAGATTTAAAAAGTTTTGGATGGGAGAGATATTGGAAACCAAAGAATTGACCAAAAAATACGGCAATCAGCGTGCATTGGATGGATTGAATTTTGGTCTGAAGAAAGGTCAGGTCCTTGGGGTCATAGGCCCAAATGGCAGTGGAAAGACTACTTTGTTCAGCATAGTTTTAGGGCTCAGAAAAGCTTCCTCAGGCTCTTTTACCATTTTGGGAAGTAATGATCCTGAGGAAGTCAGAAATAGGGTAGGTGTAATTCTGGATCAGGGTAATTTTTACCGGAATATTTCTGCCAAAAAAAACCTGACGATTTCTGCGATGACAAAAGGCGTGGACTTGTCGAGGGTAGATCTGCTCCTCGAAAAAGTAGGATTGGGTCATGTGGGGAATAAAAGCTTTAAGAATTTTTCTTACGGTATGAAAAAAAGATTGGAAGTGGCGGATGCTTTATTGGCCCAACCTGAATTTGTAATTATGGATGAACCCACGAATGGACTTGATCCCGAGGGGATCATTTTCATCAGGGATTTGATTATTCAGTTACAAAGTGAAGGAAAGACAGTAATGCTTTCGAGCCATTACCTGGATGAAGTAGAAAAAGTCTGCACTGATTTTTTGATCTTAAAAAACGGAAAAAATATTTTTCATGGAAGCAAAGAAGCAGTCAAAGATAATTTCAAATCCCTTGAATCAGTATTTACCAATAAATTTTGATCAGATGACGTTACCACAAATGTTGAAAATTGAAATTTATAAGCTGGAACGCTTTGATTTCTATTTGTTTGCGGGATTATACCTTTTGATGATCATTGCTATTCCTTTTGGGGTCAATTCAATTTTTGGTAATGCAATATCATCTACCGAGTCGGTGAAGTTTATGCATATGGTGAGCATCAAACTGATGTTTTTTGGCACCCTAGTGGCCGTTTCAAGAGAATATACTAATCAGGTAAACCGAAAGAGATTGCTTAATGGATACAGACGACATGAGTTATTCCTTTCCCAATTGATTACGGTCGGCCTTTATGTAATGGCTATTATGGTCTTGTCCTTGTTGTCCATTCCAATATTAGGATTGATTATAGGAGGATTCTCCGGATTTTTGGATATTCCTTGGTTTTGGTATACAGGTCTTTTGCTCAGTAATATAGCTTGGGGACTTTTCGCGGTTTTTCTTGTCAATATTTTCAAGAGGGCACTTTGGGCCATATTGGTTTATTTTGCGATCAGTGTTATTGAAATCCCATTGAAAATTGCAGGTCAGTTTCAATTGGCATCCGGAGGAAAGGATAATATGGTGTATTTTGCCCAAATGGAATTGTTTAATAAATTCCAGACTTTTGAAGGCCTGAACTTTACTTTGGTCATTGCACTCATAGTTTATTTACTCTTGTATCAATTTGGGTCACTGTTAATCATTAAAAGGAGGGATTTTTGATTTATGCTTAAATCAAACCTGATGACACTTTAGATGATCGAATCGTAAGATTTTTTTATATGACCATTATTTAGCTTTACTTATTCTTAAAATGAAAGTGAAATTTTTATTCTTATTAAAGAGAGTAAAAATAAAAATGGTTTTTATCATAATAGTATCTTTGAGAAAAATCGAATTACCATGCTAAGAAGACCAAGAAGAAACCGAAAGTCGCAAACCATCCGCAATATGGTTGAAGAAACGAGGCTTTCTGTCAAAGACTTTATTTTCCCAATGTTTTTGATAGATGGGGTAAACCAAAAAATCGAGGTAGCTTCTATGCCAGGCATATTCAGGTATTCATTGGACCTGATGCTGAAAGAAATAGGGGAATGCATGGAGTTGGGCATCATGGCTTTTGACATTTTTCCTGCATACCCAGAAAGTAAAAAGGATAGATTTGCCACAGAAAGCCATAATCCTGAGACTTTTTACCTAAAGGCAATCCATAAAATCAAAATTACCTTTCCTGAAGCAGTGGTCATGACTGATGTGGCCATGGACCCTTATAGCTCTGATGGGCATGATGGCTTGGTTGAGAATGGGAGAATAATGAATGATGAGACTTTGGAGATATTGGCAAAAATGTCTTTGGCACAAGCTAGGGCAGGGGCTGATATTTTAGGCCCTTCTGACATGATGGATGGAAGGGTTGGATTTATAAGGAGCATGTTAGATGACAATGGTTTTAATAATGTCTCGATAATGTCATATACGGCGAAATATGCTTCGGCTTTCTACGGTCCATTCCGGGATGCTTTGGATTCGGCGCCGAAGATGGGAGATAAGAAAACCTATCAGATGGATCCTGCCAATTACTATGAAGCCTTGATAGAAGCCGATTTGGATACTGAAGAAGGTGCAGATTTTTTGATGGTGAAGCCGGCTTTGGCTTATTTGGATGTGATACGACTATTGAAAGACAATTCCAATCTCCCTATAGCTGCATACAATGTCAGTGGAGAATATGCCATGATTAAAGCCTCAGCCCAAAGAGGTTGGCTGGACGGTGAAAGGGCAATGTTAGAATCCCTTCTTAGTATCAAAAGGGCAGGTGCCAATGTCATCCTAAGCTATTTTGCCAAAGAGTTTGCCCAAATTCAAATTGGTAAAGGTCAATGATAAAATAATTGGATACTTTCCTATAATTTGGTTAAGTTGTTTTAATACATCAGTGGTTGATTTTTAACCAATATTCTGAATATTTATGAGAAAAATAAATTTGATAGTTAAAATTTGATCTGATTTTTCAAAAATTATAAATTAATTCCCAATTTTTGGTTTACAAAACACCTTATTTAAAAAAATATTGTAAAAATTGAATTTTTTTTACTGCACAAAAACAATAATTTTTATTTTTTAATTGTCCAAATTTAAGTTTTTTGAAAATTATCAAATTTAAAAATCGTATAATTTTAATTGAATATAATAATATTCTGTTTATAAAAAACCGGAATCGATTGCGAAGAAGAAATATTTTTATGCAAATACTTTTGTGAAGTATTCAATACCTATCAATGAGGGATAGTAATTGAATTAATCAAAAAAATAGAAGATAATTTATATAAAGACCGTAATTAAATGATGTATTAGTTACATATATCGTAATAGATGTGTTATTTTTTAATAAAAAATGTATTTAGATTTAGATGTAAATTATACTCAAACCTATCAAAATTTCTAAAAATTTAGCCTATGAAGTGGATTCATTTGACACTCGCTCAGGTGAGCGATTCGCCCGGGATTTCTGACTTAAGTGTAGAAATAGCCCAAAATGTTTTGACCACCAATAATGTATGGATGATGCTCTGTACTGCATTGGTATTCATTATGCACCTTGGATTTGCCGGAGTGGAGACCGGATTTGGCCAGGCAAAAAATACAGTAAATATATTGTTTAAAAATACAATTACTCCGATTATCGGAATTGTAACTTATGCTGCATTGGGGTTTTTCCTGATGTATCCTGGATTTGAAACCCCCGGTTGGTTTGGTTTTGATGCTTCGGGCTGGAGCATGTTTTGGTTTAGTCCTGCTGATGCTGATATCACCTCGGGGTATGCGGATGGGGGATATACTTATTGGACAGACTTTCTGTTTCAGGCAATGTTTGCTGCCACAGCTGCCACAATAGTTTCAGGTGCAATAGCTGAAAGGGTAAAAATATCAGCTTACTTGATATTCACTTTGATATTTGTTGGAATTGTTTATCCTCTCATCGGAAGTTGGAAATGGGGTGGTGGGGCATTGGATGACATGGGTTTCTACGATTTTGCGGGTTCTACTTTAGTCCATTCAGTTGGGGGTTGGGGAGCACTAGCAGGTGTTATTTTGGTCGGTCCGCGTATTGGTAAATATGTAAATGGCAAAACTGTAGAAAAGCCCGGTGCCAGTGTGCCATTAGCAGCGATAGGGGTATTCATGCTATGGTTTGGATGGTTTGGTTTTAATGGAGGATCAGTACTATCTGCTGATCCGGGACTCGTTTCAATAGTTCTAGTAGTGACCTGCCTTGGAGCAGCTACAGGTGGACTTGGAGGATTTTTGGCAGCCTACTTTGCATTCAAAAGACTGGATCTTGGAATGTTATTGAACGGTATCCTGGCTGGTTTGGTGGGAATAACTGCAGGTGCAGACGTCTTTGCCCCATCATCTGCGATTTTGATAGGATTTATTTCAGGTATTCTGGTTGTATTTTCCGCCATATTTTTGGATAAACTGAAATTGGATGATGTTGTAGGTGCCGTTTCAGTGCACCTTACCTGCGGCATATGGGGAACTTTGGCAGTTGGGATTTTTTCCACCAATCCTGACCATTCCTTTATCACTCAATTGATCGGTGTAGCCATTTGCGGGGCAACGGCATTTATTGCCGCATTTGCAATTTTCTATATCCTAAAAGTTTCTGTAGGAATAAGGGTTTCAGAACAACATGAAAGAAGTGGTTTGGATTCCCACGAACACGGTATAAGAGGTTATACCATCGTATATGACGAATAAGTCATACATAATAAGAAAATAAAAAAAAAGCAAGAACCCTGCCCAAGGAAAAAAACGCGACTCTCTTTCTGATTGGGTCAGGGTTCTCTTCAGCAAAACTATGTTTAACCGATAATCAAAACTAAAATGAAAAATTCTTATGCACTAATAATATTTCTATTATTAATAATTTCTATGCCCGCAATTGCTCAATATGAAGAAGAGGAAGATAAGGGAAGCTTTACATTCTCAGGTTCTGCGGATGTTTATTTCAGGAAAAATCTTAACGCTCCCACCAAAGGAGAATTTGCCCAATCACCTGCAACTTCATTTGGAAACCTGCCCGGAATTTCATTGGGGATGTTCAATCTTATCTCAACATACCAAGGAAAAAATGTAGGGGTTGTCGCTGATTTAGTCTTTGGGCCAAGAGGTGAAGATGCCGTTTTTAAATCCCCGATGAATACCGGAGGATTTGGTGGAAGTTCCCAAATTATCAATCAGCTATATGTGTATTGGACTGTTTCGGATGCGGTGACCTTGTCTTTTGGGAATTTCAATACCTATTTAGGTTATGAGGTGATTTCCCCAACAGGCAATTTCAATTACTCTACATCCTATATGTTTTCATATGGTCCCTTTTCACATACAGGTATAAAGGCAGATTTTACCTTATCAGACAAATTTTCCTTTATGGCATCTCTGATGAATCCCACGGATATGACGGAATTCAATAATTTGGAAAGTTATACTTTAGGTGCACAAATAGGCTACACTGGTGAAAAGGGAAGCACTTATTTGAATTTCTTGTATGGAGATCAAGATGGCACTTTTGATTTGGATTTTCCTTTGAGTGTTGGTGAAATATCAGCAGGGAAGACTTTTCAGGTTGATTTGACTACAGGATTTGACCTGACAGATAAATTTTACCTTGGCTTTAATACAACATACAATACGATTTCAACTGGAGAAATAGTGACCCCAACAAGTGATGTTGAAGATGTAAGTGGTAATGCTTCAGGTTTCTATGGAGCAGCCATCTATCTTCAGTCACAGTTATCTGAAAAATTAAAAATCGGTGCTCGTGGTGAATATTTCTCAGTATTCAATACCGGTGTGGACGGCGCAATCGGATTGAACGGTGCCGGCGATGGGAATGTGTTGGCGCTCACTTTAACTGGGAATGTTAAGGTATCAAAGAATTTTACACTAATACCTGAAATAAGGATGGATGCCACTTCCGAAAACTCCTTTGTGAACAATTCTTTAGATCCTTCAAAGAATCTTTCCTCCTTTCTCTTGGCTGCGGTATTCTCCTTTTAAATAGGTTATTTTTTTAAAGTTTTTCCCAAAACTTATCTCCTTTAAATGGAGGTTGGTTTTGGATTTTTTTTTTTATTTATTCATATTTTTAATCATTTTTTGAACCTAAGATCAGTAAGATTTCAATTTTTTTAAAAATAATGGGTCTTTATATACCCTATTTTTAAAATCATAAACAGCATATAATTTCATTTATTATTTAAAATGACATATAATAATCTGTTTTTGTGCAAACATTTTTCTAATTTCACGTATATCTATTGATTTCAAACATTTCAAATGATTATATATGAAAAAGATAGTTCTGATATTTGTCACCTTCCTTTTTACGATTGCTATAACCCATGCCCAGGAATTAAGGGAGTTGAAAGGCCCGGCTGCCAAAAACTATAAACCATGGAAACATCAGCAAAAGTCAAGTGTTGTGATCTTGAATGTTAACCCCAGTGAAAAAAAAGGTCCTGAATTCAAAAATGTCAGGATTTGGAAAGATGACTCAGAAGTGGTGGCCATTAACCTGGAAACCAAATCCCAAGAAAGGAAAACTGGTTCGGGGGTTAAAAATAGAAAACCTTGGACTAAAAACTAATTTCACCAAGATAACTTATTTTAAGAAAGGATGCTGATTAGGCATCCTTTTTTTTGGTCAATATGGATGCTTTTTGCAATAGCATATACTACACTATTTAGCGGTTCCTAAATTCATCGCATATCAAAATATATTTTTGAACCTGTTTTTTGTTCCATATTACCTGATTGAGAGAAAGTTAAATTTCCTGTATAAGAAGTAAGCCATTTTGATGAGTTAAATTTAATTTCTTAGATAAATATTTTTAAATTGAGAGATTGTCAACAATAAATTAAAACACGTGTTAGCATTTCCAATTCAAATTACAGATCCTGTTTATCAAGAAAAAGAATCCTTTTCAATATATGAACAATTTTTGATGAGATTTATCAAAGATCCACGGGACTTGCCCTTTTTACATTTGATGACTTCCATCCATCTATCAGTGATTCCGTTGGCTATTTTGCTTTACTTACCGATTCTAAATGGAATTCTGTGGTGGGTTGTAGCACTTCCTTATTTCTACATTTCCCAGTTTTATTTCAAAGGCTCTTTTGGACTGATGCTTCATTGCTTTTGCCACCGCAGTATGTGGAAATCCGAATGGCAGTGGATGCAAAAATATATTCTCTGGTTCTTGTGTCCACTTTTTGGACATCTTGGGGAATCTTACAATAGTCATCATATCGGAATGCACCACATTGAAGGAAACATGCCCGAGGATTCCAGCAGTACCATGGGATACCAAAGGGATAGCGTTAAGGATTTTATCAAATACTGGTTGAATTTCATGGCTATGGGCTTCCATGATACCTATCAATTCTTGTTCAAAAGAAAATTGAGGAAATTTTATGTTCCATTGAGCTACAGTGAAATATTATTCTACATTTTTGCAGTAGCCATTTGTTTTTTTAATTTCAAAGCGACCATGGTTGTATTTGTGGTTCCTTTCTTTTTTGCAAGATTAGTCATGATGTTGGGCAATTGGACACAGCATGCATTTGTAGACCCCATCGAACCAGGAGATGAGTTGGCAAGTACAGTTATTTGTATGAATACTTTTTACAATCATAAATGCTGGAATGATGGTTACCATGCATTTCATCATCTAAAACCTGCAGCCCATTATACTGAATATCCATTGATGTTTGAAAAGTATAGAGTTCAGCTTGCAGAGAAAAAAACCTTTGTGTTCTCAGGGGTACATTACCTCCATATATTCACCTGGCTGATGACAAAAAATTATGATAAAATGGCCGCACATCTGGTCAATATTAATAATTCTTTTAAGGATAAAGATGAGATGATTTCCCTATTAAAGGCAAGGGTGAATAAGTTTGAACAAGTCAATACATTCCAAAAAGAGATAATTGCAAGTTAATATCGAAAAGACCTCTGAAGTTTAATTACACAAAGGGATTTCACAAGTCTTCCTCTCTTTCCAGCATCAATATTGAATGCTGTGGCACGATGTAGTATTTTTCGCCTTCATAAATCACCTCATAAGATCCGTTCAAAAGGAAAATAGCCAAATCACCTTCTTTTGCCTGAAGGGGGATGTATTTAATATTGTCATCCCGATCTTTCCAAGGTTCATCTATTTCCATGGGTGAAGGTATGGGATATCCAGGGCCGGTTTTGATGATATAGCCCTGCTGTACTTTTTCTTTTTCCTGTACACCGGGAGGAAGATAAAGTCCTGTTGCTGTTTTCCCATCGGCCTTCCGAAGTTTGATCAGAACACGGTCGCCTACGATGATGAGTTTTTTCAATTTATTGTCTGGGGTGAGTTTCATTATTTGATTTTAGATTTGAGAAGTAAGATTTTAGATTGGAGATGCAAGACTCAAGATGGAAGACACAAGATACAAGACAAAATTTGGGGTCGATTGGGGATTGCTGAATGGTTAAAGAAGTTATTATCGCAAGCAGATTCTTGTAACAAATCCACATTTCTTTTAGCCATACCTCCAAGGTTTTTAACAGCCTTTCTTAATTCAGAAAACCTAGTCTCAAATCTCATGTCTCACATCTCACGTCTCCAAAAAAAAGAGGCATCCATATCAAATATAGATGCCGTCTTTTTTGGATTATGATTTATTTATTTCTTGTCCTCGGACACTTCTTCGTAGTCTACATCAGAGACACTGTCTCCTGCTTCTGCTGATGCCCCTGCGTCTGCACTTGCTCCTGCGTCAGGTCCTGGCTGAGCTCCTTGAGTGGAGTTGTACATTTCCTGTGAAGCAGCTTCCCAAGCTTTATTCAGGGTTTCCATAGCAGCATCAATTCCGGACATATCCTGAGACTGATGTGCTTTTTTCAAAGTTTCCAAAGCTGAAGCAATATTGGCTTTATTGCCATCGGAAAGCTTGTCACCATATTCTTTCAGTTGTTTTTCGGTTTGGAAAACAAGACTGTCAGCTTGGTTCAATTTTTCGATTTTCTCTTTTTCTGCTTTATCAGTTACAGCATTGGCCTCAGCTTCTTTTTTCATTCTTTCGATATCGTCTTGTGACAATCCCGAAGAAGCCTCAATCTTGATTTTTTGCTCTTTTCCTGTTCCTTTATCCTTGGCAGATACGTTGAGGATACCATTCGCATCAATATCGAAAGTCACTTCGATTTGAGGAACTCCCCTAGGTGAAGGCGGGATATCGCTCAATTGGAATCTACCTATTGAGCGGTTATCTTTGGCCAAAGGTCTTTCACCTTGTAATACGTGAATATCTACAGCGGGCTGATTGTCAGCTGCGGTTGAAAACACTTCTGATTTTTTTGAAGGAATAGTTGTATTGGATTCTATCAATTTGGTGAAAACACCACCCATCGTTTCGATTCCTAGAGATAGCGGCGTCACATCAAGCAACAACACATCTTTTACCTCACCGGTCAATACACCACCCTGAATAGCTGCACCAATGGCAACAACCTCATCAGGGTTAACACCCTTAGAGGGTTTTTTACCGAAGAATTTTTCAACTTCTTCTTGGATTTTTGGAATTCTGGTAGAACCACCTACCAAGATTACCTCATCTATATCTGATGGAGACAATCCTGCATCTTTAAGCGCCTTCTTACAAGGATCCATAGATCTTTTAACCAAATCCTCTGATAACTGCTCAAATTTGGCTCTGCTCAAGGTTCTCACCAAGTGCTTTGGACCAGTTTGTGTTGCTGTGATATAAGGTAGGTTGATTTCAGTGGAGGAAGAACTGGACAATTCAATTTTCGCCTTTTCAGCTGCTTCTTTCAATCGTTGAAGTGCCATCGGATCTTTTCTCAGATCGATTTGTTCCTCAGCTTTGAATTCGTCTGCAAGCCAGTTGATGATTTTCTGATCAAAGTCATCACCCCCCAAGTGAACGTCACCGTTGGTTGATTTAACTTCAAATACGCCATCACCCAATTCAAGAACAGAAACGTCAAAGGTACCACCACCTAGGTCATACACTGCGATTTTCATATCTCTATTTTTCTTGTCCATACCATAAGCTAAAGCGGCTGCGGTAGGCTCATTGATGATCCTTTTCACTTCCAAACCTGCAATCTGACCGGCTTCTTTGGTAGCCTGACGCTCAGCGTCATTGAAATACGCAGGAACTGTGATGACAGCCTCGGTAACAGTCTGACCCAAAAAGTCTTCGGCAGTACTCTTCATTTTCTGAAGAATCATGGCTGAAAGTTCCTGTGGGGTGTAAGCTCTGTCACCGATTTTGATGGTGATGGTGTCGTTAGAACCTTGTTCTACTTTATAAGAAGCATGTTTTTTCTCCTCGGAAACCTCGGAGAATTTTTTGCCCATAAATCTTTTTACTGATGAAATAGTATTGGCAGGGTTGGTGATTGCCTGACGCTTTGCAGGGTCACCGACTTTTCTTTCTCCATTACCATTATCCAAAAAGGCCACAATAGATGGAGTGGTTCTTCTTCCTTCACTGTTTTGGATGACCACCGGCTCGCTGCCTTCCATTACGGCAACGCAAGAGTTAGTAGTACCCAAGTCTATACCTATGATTTTTCCCATGATGATATATTATTTCTGTTATTGATTACAATTTTTTAAATTATAATTTCCTTATTGACAATGGTTGTGCCAATGAACATTCTCCAAGATTTTGTGTCAGATTGACAGATTTGTGTCACAGATTTTAAAAAGATTTTTCAAAGTTGTCATTAAGCAGGATGTGATGTCAGGTCAATCATACACCCACCAATCAGGTCTTACTGTAACAAACCTTCTTCCCAATGCCCGATTTGCACAAGTCTGGCATTCAGATGGATATTCAAATAATGGCCTTCCTAATACAAATGTGCAAGGAGGCTCTATAAAAACAGGCGAAATTTCAGAGGTTAAATAAAACCGGGATACTTGGGATTTAGCAACTTCAAAAAAGCCCAAAACCGTTTCATTAGGTTCATTGACGTTTTTGATATTTCCGATGATGGGGGCCGGGGGGATATCAAATAGGGAACCCTGATTACCAATTACGATTTTGATTTTTTCCCAATATTCATAGGATTCCCTATTGATGCTCAGTTGTTTGACACTGATGAACATCGGAAACAAGAATGAATCATCAAATTTCCTTGTTGCCAATAATTGTTCAAAATTTTGGGTTGTGGATGCTGATCCATCAAAAAGGTTGATTTTGGTGGGTTCTATAATGTCAAAGATAAAACATGGAGGGGGCAAAGGTGGAGGAATTCCCGGTGCCCTAATCCAAACCAATTCCCAATATTGCGTTTCTTCAACGATCCACCTTAAATAAACAGGTTCATCATTTGGTGGAAGTTGGGTTTTGCTGAAGATCTTCAAAACATCTTCGTCGGCTGTAGTCCTGAAAGGTTCATAGGCAACATCGTAACTTAAGCTGTCAATGCCGACCCAATTTGGGATTTCCTGAAAAGATGACCTATATACTTTTTCCCCGACAATCACTTCCAATGAATAACTTTGCCCTTCTATAAGAGTGAAGTTCTGAAGTTCATAATCTCCATTGCCGACTGATCTATATGAAATGGTTCCTCCATTTTTTACCAATAGATTCACATTGGCATTGGGTATTCCATTCTGAACAAAACCAAAATTCCTGCTTAACCCTACATTTACAGTATGAGTGGTTTCTCCTTCTGCCAATAGCCCGTAGATGATGATTTGACCTTCTATTGTATCGCCTATAAAATCCAGTCTATCAATACATGAGAAAGCTAAAATTAGCCAAACTAGATTTTGAGGGCTGAAAATGAATGTATTGAAAATTTTCTTCATTTATATTTTTTCCTTGTAGGAAATGGATTTATAATGTTGCGATTTTGTAATTAATGATATAAGGTCAATCATATACCCACCAATCAGGTCTTATCGTAACGAACTTTCTGCCCAATGCCCTATCTGAACACGACAAACATTCTGCAGGGTATTCTATTGAAGCCCTTTCTGGTATATAAAGACAGGGAGGGTGCAAATAAATAGGGGATATTTCAGAAGTCACAAAAAAACGGGTGACCTGTGATTTGGCAACTTCAAAGAATCCCAAAACTTTCTCATTGGGGTCATTCGTATTTTTAATATTTCCAATGATGGGAGCAGGTGGAATATCAAATAAGGAGCCCTGATTTTCCAGTACGGTTTTGATTTTGTCCCAATATTCATAAGCATCCCTGCTTATGCTATATTGTCTGACACTAATAAACATTGGGTACAAGAAAGAATTGTCAATTTTTCTAGTCACCAGCAATTGATCAAAGTTTTGTGTTTTGCTGGTTGATCCATCAAAAATGTTGATTTTTGCAGGTTCCATGATATCAGAGATAAAGCATGGCGGAGGCGGTGGAACACCCGGAGGAATCCAAAGTAGCTGCCAATATTCGGTTTCTTCAACTTTCCACCTTAGGTAAATAGGCTCATCATCTTTGGGAAGACGGGTTTTACTGAACACCTTAAAAACATGTTCATTTAATGCAGTCCTAAAAGGTTCATATGCGATTTGATAACTTAAGCTATCAGTCCCGATTGAAGTTGGGATTTCTTGGAAGGTTGATTTATATACATTTTCACCCACCAAAACCTCAAGGGAATAGTTTTGACCTTCCTTTGGAATAAAATTATGCAGCTCATAATTCCCATTTCCAAGAGATGTATATCGAAATGTACCACCTTCTTGGCTCAATAAATTTACCTCCGCATTGGGGATGCCCTTTTGTGTAAAGCCTAAACTCCTGCTCGACCCTACATTTACGCTGTGGATGGTTTCCCCGGCTGACAGCAATCCATAGATGATTATTTGTCCTTCATTGGTGTCACCTAAAAAATCCAGCCTATCAATACATGAGAATACCAAAAAAACCCATGCAAAATTAAGCAAGTTACTTAACTTAAATAAATGGATTATCTTCTTCATTTATTAAATGTTACGCTGTAGGTAATTGATGGAAAAGCAGATCCCAAAATAGATACTTGATAAGGTCTCAGCCTGAGCGAGTTTTCTTCTCTTTGAAAAAACACCGAGTAGGCATTCCTTCTTCCCAATAAGTTATATATACTGAAATTAATTTTGTCATTCCAATTTCTGACAAAACCTTTGGCTAGATAAGAAAGGTCCATTCTAAAGTAATTTGGAATTCTGAATTGGTTTCTGTCACTAAAATCAGGAATCAAAATCCCATTTATCAGATAGTTTGTGGATGGTGCTGTGATAGGTCTTCCGGTTGAAAAATTGAAATTCAAATTGAAATTCCTTCCTTTTCCCAAATGGAAGTTTGTCACCAACGAAACGATGTGAGGCCTATCGAAATTAGTTGGAAACCAATTGCCACGGTTTATCTGGATTTCATTGAATTCAGAAGTCGTTCTTATAAGGGAACGGCTGTAAGTATAAGCTAACCAACCTGTAATGCCTCCGGTGTTTCTTTGAATGAGAAATTCCGCACCATATGCAAGACCTTGGCCTTGGATTACCTCGGTTTCCAGGTGTGGGTTAAGGAATAAGTCGGCAAAATCTCTATATTCCAACTGGTTTTCGGTAGTTCGATAAAATCCTTCCATTGAAGTGGACCATTCATTTTCCTTGAAATTCCTGAAATAACCCAAAGATAAATTGTGGGATCTCTGCGGCTGAATGTAGTTGGTACTCAATTGCCAAAGATCAATAGGAGTTGGACCTGTGGCATTTGATATGGTCTGTAAATATTGGAACATGCTTGAATAGCCTGCTTTGATGGAATTCACTTCATTGAATGTCAATCTCACGGATACTCGGGGTTCGAATCCTCCATATTGGACTATGGTACCCTCATCTATTGCATCAATGCCAGAAATGGTGAGCCTAGACTGGGGTAATCCTTCCTGATACCGATAAACCGAATCAGGTCCCAATTGATGATATTGAGAATACCTGAGTCCACCTGAGATTGAAAAGTTTTCATTAGGATTCCAGTCCATAGAAACAAATGGCGCAAATTCTAATCCCCTTTGCTTTGCTACTTTTTCCTGAAAAATCCCGGATTCAACTGTAAAAGGCATGAGTGTTTCAGGTCTCATCTGATATTGGACAGCTTCTCCACCAAAAGTAATATTGGTTTTTTCAAGCGTAAGTAACCCAGTGATTTTCCCCTGATAATAATATAGACCGTTTTTGATAATAGAGGGGTCTGTGCCGGATGGTTCAAAAAATCCATTATTAAATGAACCAAAAGCAGCCATTCCAATCAGTGAAAAGTTTTCAGATAAAAGGTTATTGCTTGTAAGTGAGGTGACGAAATTATTCCACTCAAATCCAAACTGATCAGAAAACCTAAAATAGTCGCCTGTATTTAGCAAGGAAAAATCAAGGGAATGTTCTCGGGAGAACTTGTGGTTGAGTCCCAAGTAAATATCATGAAATTTGATATTACTGTTTCTGACATCAGGTTCATTGACTCTCTTCAACAGCCAATTCGCATTGGACCTTCTCAATCCTGCAATCATGCTTGTTTTTTCAGGAATAATTGGTCCCTCGACCAAAAACTTGCTCACAGCAGTCCCAAGCGATCCTGAATAATTCCATTTTTCAAAATCTCCTTTGCGCATTTCTATATTCAGTGCCGCAGCGCTCCTACCACCAAAATTACTGGGAACAGTACCTTTATATAAAGTAAAGTTCCTGACAACATCCCCATTAAAAGCAGATAGAAAACCCAAGGCATGACTGTTGCTGAGTACAATTGCCTCATTCATCATGATAAGATTCTGATCCGCTTGACCGCCTCTTATATTCAATCCCGAAGATCCTTCTCCTACAGAAGTGACTCCGGGTGTAGCCTGAAGGACATTAAAGACATCAGGTTCACCCATCAAAGCAGGAATCAATTTGATGTCTTCAATATTCATTCTCGTTACACCTGTGATGGGACTTTTTATATTCCTGTCCTTTTCTTCCTCACGGACAATAAAGGTCTCCAATTCGAAACTCATGTTGTCCAACTCTGAATCTAATACCCCATCTCCAAAAAGTTCTACTATAAAAGGTTGTCCCTTTTTGCCGAATTGTCTGAATACAATCCTGTGCCTGCCAGAATCCAAATGCGCAAAGTACATTCCATTTCTATCGGTATTTATCCCTGTAAATAACCCATCAACATGGACAGATACCCCGGAAAGGACTTCGCCGGTTTCTTTGTCTGTTACTTTTCCGGTCAGAATATATTTGGCTTTTTTCCTTTCTGAGTCTGACTGAAAATTCACTGTGGGAGTTTCAGTTTGCGCGTATACTGTGGAATTGGCTGTGGTCAATAAAATACCAAATACAATCAAAAAATAAATCCTGATCTTGTGTGTACGATGAATCTTAAAAATCTTATCCACAACCTTTTCCCTAAGGCGTTTGAAATATTGATATACAAGTAAGCGATTTATTTCTTGTTTAAAAAGTCACAGGTGATTAGATTCATTTCTTCAGCCCATCTTGGATTCCCCTCTCTGTTGGTTAAAAAATGTCAAAAACCTGATTGCATTGCTTTCGTTAATGCAGAAAGCAGTATTTTTCGTTTTCAAAAATCAATGACACCTCTATGTCTCTGAATCAAATATATTTTCGGTTTTTCATTTCAGTTTTATTTGTCTTTTTCATTTCAGATCTGACAGCACAGGGCATAAAAGGAAAAGTGACCACTTCTGATGGTGAAGTATTGCCTTTTGCTTCCATTTATATCAGGAATTTAGGTGACGGGGTTCCGACCAACCAAAATGGGGAATATGAATTCAGGTTGAAACCCGGGTATTATGATGTTTTGGCACAGTATCTCGGCTATGCATCGGAATTGAAAACCGTGGAAGTCAAAGACGACTGGATCGTGTTGGATTTTGAAATGAGTGAACAGGTATATGCATTGCAGGAAGTGGAAGTAAAGACGAAACAGGAAGATCCTGCTTTGACCATCATGCGTAAAGCCATTTCCAAATCCAAATACCATAGACTTCAGGTGCAGGAATATACGATGATGGTATACTTGAAAGGCACAGGGGAGTTGACCAATGCACCGTTTTTTTTGAAAAAAGAAATGGAAAAAGAGGGTGTTAAGTTAAATGAGGCCTATACTTCTGAATCAGTCTCCCAAATTACTTTCAGGCAACCCAATACTGTCGAAGAAAAAGTAATCAGCATCCGGACCAATGGGGAAAACAATCAAACTTCGCCGGCTCCCTATATTGCTACAAGCTTTTACAATGAAAAAATCAATGAGGCAATTTCCCCATTGGCACCCTCGGCGTTTGTTTATTATAAATTCAAATATGAAGGTTCGTATGTGGAAAATGGCGTGATGATCAACCGCGTCAAAGTAACCCCAAGATCAAGGGGAGAACGTGTTTTTGAAGGTTATATATATATCATAGAAGACCTTTGGGCAATACACAGTTTGGATTTGACCACTTCACTATTGGGATTTCAAATTGGAGTCAAGCAGCTTTATCAACCTGTGGCAGAAAATGTTTGGATGCCCTCTACCCATACCTATACTTTTGGAGGTAAATTTTTTGGTTTCGCCGGAGAATTCAGATACCTAGCATCCACCCGGGATTATAATATTACACTCAATCCGGATTTGATAGTGGAGACAAAGATCATTGACGAAAAAGTAGATATTGTTCCTGATGATGTTAACACCTTCAGCAAGAGCCTTTCAAGTCTTGAACAAATGAGTCAGGCCGACAAAATGACCAGAAAGGATTTCAGAAAATTGGTCAATGAATATGAAAAGGAAGCATTAAAAGAAAGGGAAGAAGTGGAAGTCATCTCTGATAGAAAGTATACCGTTGACAGTCTGGCTAAAAAGAGAGACCTGAGTTATTGGGACAGTATCAGGCCGGTGAAGTTGACAGATGCGGAAATCAAAGGATACAAAAGAGATGACAGTCTTGCCGTAGTGGAAGCTGCCAAAGAAAGTGAAGTGGACAGTATTGCCAAAAAAGCAAAAAGAGGATTTAAGCCTTTAGAGTTTATCACAGGTGGCTCTTATTCATTTGGAAAAGGAAGGTCTGCGGGATTTGATCCCAACTTGACCAAGCTGTCTTTCAATACGTTGGAAGGATTTAAATTCGGTATATCAGGATTTTACAGGATAGTCCAAAACACCAAAATGGCGGATTCGGTCACCATGCATCGGAGGTCATGGACGATCCGTCCCGAATTCAGATATGGCTTTGCCAGCCAACAGGCCTATGGAACATTGGACATCAGAAGGTCTGTCAACAAAGGAAGACCCGGATATACTTATGGGCTGACGGGTGGAAAATATATTTTCCAGTTCAATGGAGACAATCCCATTCAGGAACAGGTCAACATGGTGTATTCCCTGTTGCTGAGACAAAATTTCATGAAACTCTATGAACAACAATTCTTAAAGGCTTTCTACAGTCACAGGGTCAATGATGCCTTTACTTATAGGACCAATGTCAATTATGCTTATCGGAGAGAGTTGGTAAACAATTCAGATGTAAGCCTTTGGAACAGGCCTGAAAGAATATATACTCCCAATAGACCCGATAATATTGAAGCTGATCCCACAGCTTTTGAAAATCACCACGCCTTGATTTGGAGCAACAATGTCGAATGGAGGCCTAGAATGAAATATTATATCAGAAACGGACGCAAAAACCCGATTTATGAATCCGCACCTTTGGTCAATTTCAGATATACAAAGGCCTTTCCGGGTATGTTCAACAATGCGATGGCTTCCAAATTTGATTTGGTAGAAGCAAGTGTGGAGCACTTTTTCAATTTTGGGGTCAGTGGTAAATTGGACTTCAACCTGACAGCGGGTGCATTCCTGAACAATGACCAGGTATATTTTATGGACTTCAAACATTTTGGCGGTAACAGGACCATATTTGCCAATATGGGAGTGGCTTCTAATTATAGGTTTTTGGATTATTATCAATACAGCACCCAAAGCCAATATGTGAGTGCCATAGTCCATTACCAGTTCAGAAAGTTTTTGTTGACCCAGTTGCCCATGCTTCGATTTTCCGGTGTCAGAGAGAATATTTTCTTCAACTACCTCAAAACAGAAAACTCACCCCACTATTGGGAAGTGGGATATTCCTTGGATAACCTGTTTAGAATATTCAGGGTTGAAATGGGTGCAGGTTTTGAGGGAGGCACCTTTCAGCGGGCAGGTATGAGGTTTGGGATTGCCAGTTTTATTAATATTAATTTTGATTGATGTAAACAAAGGCAACTAAGATAAAACACCATGAAAACCGAAAATACATTTATAATACATCCAGAAACCGAAGAGCAGGAAAATGCCCTGAAGGCTTTAGTTAAGGCACTCAAAATCAAATTCGAGATTACCAAGGAGAAACCTTATGACCCTGAATTTGTGGCCAAAATTCAAAAAAGCAGGCTGCAGGCCAAAGAAGGGAAAACAGTAAAGATGGATATTGATGATATATGGAAAGAGTAATTGAGTACACACTTCAAGCCAAGGAAGATATAGATACAATTCACATCTAATGCATACTTCACATTTTATCCATATTGGTGCATAGACTTCTCCTGACGTACAAATGACATAAATCAGAGCTGCCGTCACCCTGACGTAGGAAGGGTCTCACGAGGATCAGTAAATGATAGAATTAACATAAATAGAACCTCTGGAGATCCCTCGTGCCTCGGGATGACGGGCAACTTGATGTCATTTCCCTATTTTGAACATTTATAAAATGTTGTAAACTCGAAGTGACAAGGCAAAGTTTAATAGTAATTTTAAACACTATTTTTAGGACAACTGTGCAATATGTCATTCCCACACTGCTCACTGTTTCACTGCCTACTGACCACTGTTTTACACTGGCTCCTGAACACCGCCAACTGACCACTGACATACTGACCACTGCCTTCTTCCGCCTCGGCGGACAAGACCTATTGTCGAAGTGACAAGGTGAAGTTGGAAAGTACTCTTAAACACTAATTTTAGGAAAACCGTCCAAAAGGTCATTTCCACACTGCCCACTGTTTTATTGAAAACTGCCCACTGATCACTTTTGAACTTCCTACTCCCTACTTCCAGCTTCCCAACTTCCAACCTCAACATTTTGAAAATCCCCCAATCCCTTCTATATTAGCAGGCAGTAAGGTTTAATATTGCAAAAGATTTAACAGTCCATGGCTGTTTCATCTTTCCACGGGGCTTCTTAGAAGCCTTTTTTGATTTTATGCTTTTTTTAGCCAAACCATTCCTTAATTTAGCCACCCAAATACCTACATTCGAAATGTCCCTTCAAATCAATTCACTTACAAAAACCTACGGTCAGCAGAAGGCGCTAGATCAGGTTTCTTTTGTGGCGGAAAAGGGAGAAGTATTGGGTTTTCTGGGACCAAATGGTGCCGGAAAATCCACTACGATGAAGGTGGCGACGGGTTTTATTTTACCAGATTCCGGCGATGTGCTGGTGAATGGGATTTCTGTTTTGGAGAATCCAAAAGCCGTTAGCAAAATGATCGGATACCTGCCCGAACATAATCCGCTGTATCTGGATATGTATATCAGGGAGTTTTTGGATTTTATCGGGGGACTTTATGGAATGAAGGGTAATATCCTGAAAACTAGGATAGAAGAACTGATTTCCCTCTGTGGCCTTGAATTGGAAGCGAATAAAAAGATCCATCAACTCTCAAAAGGATACCGACAAAGGGTAGGGTTGGCCAAAGCGCTGATCCATGACCCTGAGGTGATCATTTTGGACGAACCCACCACCGGACTGGATCCCAACCAATTGGCAGAAATCAGAAAATTGATAAAAAATATCTCAGTCAACAAAACGTTGATTTTGAGTACCCATATCATGCAAGAGGTGGAGGCAATCTGTGACAAAGTTGTCATTATCAACAGAGGAAAAATTGTTGCCTCCGATTTATTGCAAAACCTTAAGTCAGATGCAGGTAAAAATATCCTGTTAGTGGAGACGGAAGAGTCTTTGGACTTGGAATGGTTTGCCCATTTAGGAGAGGTTTCTTTTTTCCAAAACAAAACGAATGCGATCAGCTTAACGGTAGTAGATGCAGTTTCTGCCAGAAAAGAACTGCTACAAATAATACAAAAGAGGACTCTGACTTTGGTCAGTATCCAACAACAGGAAAAAAATCTGGAATCAATTTTTCATCAAATCACCCAAAATTGATGAGAGCACTCTATTGGAAAGAAGTAAATGCTTTCTTCAGCAATGTCAGCGGATACCTGATCTTAGGTGTATTTCTTGTCTCCCTTGGTCTGATAGTTTGGGTTTTTCCGGATACTGCAGTCTTGGAATATGGTTTTGCAGATTTGGAACCGCTTTTTGTGTACACTCCGTTTGTATTTACTTTTTTGATCCCTGCAATTACCATGAAGATGATAGCGGAGGAAAAGAAAACCGGTACTTGGGAATTATTGATGACGTCACCTTTGGGAATCCAAAAGATCATCTTAGCCAAATACTTTGCCTCAGTAACTTTGATCTTCGTGGCATTGATCCCGACATTGGTTTATTACTATTCGGTAGTGCAATTGGGAGACCCTGTTGGGAATATTGACCATGCAAGTTTTTTTGGTTCTTGGATTGGCCTGTTGTTTATTGGGGCCGTCTTTGCTTCCATAGGTATTTTCAGCAGTGCCCTGACATCACATCAGATAGTCGCATTTATATGGGGCATTTTCATTTCATTTTTATTGTATTTTGGTTTGACCGCTTTGGTTCAGCTGCAGGTGATGAGTCCGTTTGCTTTGTTTTTGGAAGAAATGAGTTTGAGTTATCATTACCAAAGTCTGAGTAGGGGAGTGATAGAAGCCCGAAATGTGGCGTATTTTCTTACAGTGATTATACTGATGTTAGGCTTAACAGGAGTTTTGATCAGAAGGAGATGAGCAAAGTTTCCAATATATCGCATATCAAGAGTTACGGAATTCCGATTGGAATACTTGTTCTCATTTGGGTATTGGTTACCCTATTTCCGTTCAGGATTGACCTGACTGAAGATAAAAGATATTCCCTTCATCCTGCTACCATTGCCTTGCTGGAATCCATTGAGGAACCTTTGGAAGTGGAAATTTTATTGACTGGTGATCTTCCCGGTGGGATGAGAAGGCTTCAAAGGTCCATTGAAGAAACGGTAAAAACATTTAATGCATACAGCGCCAAAAAAATCATTTTCTACTATGAAGACCCTTTGAGTCTTCCTGCAGATATCAAGGAGGATTATATTGTGGATTTGGCAGGATATGGAATTAACCCCACCACCTTGTACATTTCTGAAGCAGGAGGTCAAAAAAGCAAATTGATTTTTCCGGGTGTTGTGGTACGAAATGAGGAATTTGAGACAGGGGCTTTGTTGCTCAAAGGAGAAAAGGAATTGGGACCCGATCAAATATTAAATCAATCCATTGAAAACTTGGAATTTGAACTGGCCCAAGCAATCCGGAAACT
>NZ_JBGSXS010000093.1:0-2946 GCF_041751335.1 Aquiflexum sp. | reverse complement strand
CAAAAACACATTCAATGGCCAGCCCCCATTCAACCCCATGGTCTGAATGGCATCCATATAGATATTGTCCAGGTCAGGCCTTTCTTCCCTGTCAATCTTGATACAGACAAAATTAGCGTTCATAATCTCAGCCGTAGCCTCATCCTCAAAACTCTCCTTCTCCATCACATGACACCAATGGCAAGCAGAGTACCCTATGCTAACAATAATCGGCTTGCTCTCCCTTTTCGATTTCTCCAACGCCTCCTCCCCCCAAGGATACCAATCCACAGGATTGTGGGCATGTTGGAGGAGGTAAGGGGATTGGGAATGGATGAGTTGGTTCATGGGTTGTAAGTTGACGATTTTAGATTTTAGATCTTAGATTTTGCTACAGGCTAATTTGTTGTCCTTGGTCTAATGGATCGCTACTGTTATTTAACTTTTCCTTGTCATGTCGACGGTAGGAGACATCTATTAAACCCTCAGGGAATAGACCTCTCCTGTCGTACCAATGACATAAATCGGAGCAGACGTCATGACGTAGGAAACATCTCTCGAGGATCACGAAAAGAATGATTTTGGCCCAATAGGTTAAATGTTTTTCTAGTATTCCAACCGTATAATTGTACCGCTGGAGATCCCTCGTGCCTCGGGATGACGAGAAACTGGATGTCATTACCTATTTTGAACATTTTCAGAATGTTGGGGACTCGAGGTGACAAGGATACGATTTTTGTATTTCTTGAATACTGTTTTTAGTTCAATGGTGTTAGTCTCTTGTTTCTAACTTCCAGCCTCTCGCTCCTCGCTTCTCGCTTCTTACCTATTTCCTCTGCTGCACCTGTTTCCTCAACTGATCCATTTCCTTGGAGAAATCATAATCCCTGCTATACTTTTCTATTTTCTTCTGAAGGTTTTCTAGAAACTTTAAGTGGGCAGGGCTATCGGGGTTGAAAGGCCTGTGTGCCAAATCCCGTTTGATTCCTTCGAATTCCTGGATCAATGGCAGTGCTTTGGGGTCTACCCATGTCTTTAAAAATCTTTCCCAAATATAATCCTCGGCTTGTACAGTAGGATGAACCATGTCCTCTTTGTAAAAACGGTAGTCCCGCAATTCATCCATCATAATCTCATAACTCGGGAAATAATGGACAAAATCGTAGGTCTCTGTCAGGTCATGGGCTGCCAATCTTAAAATGCTTTTGCTCAGTTGATTTTCTGGTATTCCGTCCTTGGTATGTCTGACAGGGCTGATTGTAAGAATGACTTTTACATCAGGATTTACCTGTCTGAGGATATTAAAAAATCCTGCAAAATCCTTTTGTATTTCCTCGGGATGCAACAAACGTTTTTCGAATTGGTCAGCAGGTTTTTTATGGCAATTGGCAACTATCTGACCTGATTTTTCATGTTCATAGACCCATGCTGTACCAAACGTAACCAAGATATGTGTTGCCTTTTCAAGCTGTGTTTTGGCCTGTGACTGCTTTTTATTGATCAGCCTTTCCAGGGAATCCTGACTGAATCCCACCACATCGGAGTGCATCCCAAAGTGTAGATACAAACCATCTCTTACCAACACCATCTCTGAATTGATTGGCATCTCCAACACAGAATCCTCCAATACCTGACAAATAGAAACAGGATTGAAAAGCGTTCCAAAGCTATTGTTGATGATATTAAATTTCCTTTCCGTCAGTTTTTCACCGATGACAGTCGAAAAACAAGAACCTATTGAGAATAAAACAGATTGGTGATTGATCTTGGGTTGCCCTTCCTGGATATCAAAAGCGGTAGTCATTTGCATGGCTTAAAAATAGGAAGAAAGGGCGCAAATCCTTTAGAAAAGGGACAAAATTTTTTGAGGTTTCCCGCAAAGGCGCTAAGGCGCAAAGAAAAATATTTTTTTTACTAAAAATCCGTTTTCCTTCCACTAAAACCAAGTCCTAAGTCAGCTTGCGTTATATTGAGAAGATCTTTTTCTCGAGATAATTAATAAAATAATTTCTCTATTAATCTTCAAGACCGTTTATTTTTCTGGAAATACCTTCTTTTATTAAATTCACATTGAAATTGATCAATAAGCCTAATTTTATATTTTTTAATCTCATATATGTCATGGTAATTTTGTGGTAGACATTATCGACTTTTTCACAGGACTTAAGTTCAATTAGCAATTTATTTTCCATAATAATGTCAGCTCTAAATCCTTTGTCTAAGACAATATTTTTGTAATGTATCTTAACTTTTTACTGCCTGGTAAAAGGGATACCTCTATCGGTCAATTCATATGCAAAAGCCTCCTCATAGACACTTTCCAATAATCCTGGCCCCAAAAATTTATGGATTTGATAGGCAATATCTACAGCCTCTCGAGCAAGTTCATTCTCTGTCATTTTACAAAAAGTTTATGTTAAAAATCCTTATTGAGGATACCAAAAAAATAAGACATACCAAACAATCTGGCATGTCTTATGATTTTTTTCTTAGCGCCTTAGCGTCTTTGCGGGAAATCTAATACCTCTTTGCGGGAAACAATATTATTATTTACTTCTTACCCACTTGAATGCATTCACGAACGCCTCCACCCAAGGACTGATTTCGTCTTCTTGTCTTTCTGAAGGATAATAGGGCCAGTTCCATGGTTTGAGGGAACGCTCAATGTGGGGCATGATGGCCAAGTGCCTTCCGTCTTCCGAAGCAATACCCGCCACAGCATAATCAGACCCATTTGGATTTCCTGGATAGCCTTCATAGCTATAGGTCATCCCGATATGGTAATCATCCTTTGGTTTGGGCAATTGGAATTTACCTTCTCCATGTGCTACCCATACGCCTAATCGCTGACCTGCAAGGCTTTTGAACATCACGGTATTGTTTTCAGGGATATTGACATTGACAAAGATTGATTCAAACTTGTGGCTTGCATTGTGCAACATCTTTGGTTTGACATCATGGGTTGGC
>NZ_JBGSXS010000092.1:0-3668 GCF_041751335.1 Aquiflexum sp. | reverse complement strand
GTCCCCTTGCAAAAACGCTATACTGAACATATCCAAGTATTCCTGGTCTACAAACAAACCATCAGCAACTTGTAATTCTCCTCCGTTATCAAATGAAACACCTTCTATAAATGGAGAGTAAGCTGCCGCCATTTCGACTTGGGAAAGTTCTGTCCTCATGGCTGCTGCCATTTCAGCAGGTGTGATTCCAATGGTTACAATACCTGTGGAGTTGTCATGATTGGTGAATACAGCATATATCCTATCTCCTAGTACATGATATCTGTTGATACCCAATTCATCCTTTACCCACATCATGATCAATATCACAGTAGTGAGCCCCAAAGTAATTCCCAGAAGATTGATCCCGAAGGTCATTCTGTGCTTACGGAAACTTCTAACGGCGATTTTGAGGTAGTTGAGGAACATGGTGGGAAGTTGGGGAGTTAGGAGTGGGAAGTTGGGAAGTGGAAGTTGGAAGTTGGAAGTTGGAAGTTGGAAGTGGGGGGTTTTGTGTCTGGAATTGTTCCTATTCTTCTCACCATTTATTGGTTTTGGTAAATCATAAAATAAGATGATTTCAGAACCTAGGCACGTCAATAAAGCCAAAGCTTGAGAGAGATTTCCAAAGTTTTGAAAATCCCTCCCTTTCTTCTATCATTTATTCTTTACAGCCAATTTGATAAAACTGACCCTAATATTTTCTGCTTCCCCAAGTCTTGGTTCTTGTGTCTTGGTTCTTGAATCTTAAAACTAAACATGGAACTGCTCCCTGATATTCTCAGTCACCACTTTACCATCAAATAAGTTGATGATACGGTGGGCATAGTTGGCATCGTGGGGAGAGTGGGTTACCATCACGATGGTTGTTCCTTCATTATTAAGTTCTTCCAAAAGTCTCATCACTTCTTCCCCGTTGGCAGAATCAAGGTTACCGGTAGGTTCATCGGCGAGTATCACAGAAGGCTTGGCTATAATAGCACGGGCTATGGCTACCCTTTGCTGCTGACCACCTGAAAGCTGCTGTGGAAAGTGGTCTTTCCTGTGCATGATCCCCATTCGGGTCAATACCTCCTCTACCCTTCTTTTCCTTTCATCAGAGGGAGTCTTTAAGTAAAGCAAGGGAAGTTCAACATTTTCAAATACTGTAAGTTCATCGATCAGGTTAAAGCTTTGGAATACAAATCCAATGTTTCCTTTTCTAAGTTGGGATCTTTGTCTTTCAGAGAATTTGGCCACTTCATTTTCAATAAAATGGTATTCACCTGCATCAGGATTGTCCAATAGCCCGATGATATTGAGCAATGTAGACTTGCCGCAGCCCGATGGGCCCATAATGGCTACAAATTCCCCTTTCTTGATTTCAATATTGATATCATCCAAGGCAGTGGTCTCTACTTCCTCAGTGGTGTAGAGTTTTTTGAGATTGACGGTTTTGATGATGTTTTGCATGTGATTGAGGTAGTTATATTTAATTTATTAGACGGAAGACAGAAGACGGAAGACGGAAGTTTGGCTATATCTAAACTTCAAAGTTTTCCAGCACTTAAGTCCCATTCTTTTTAATTTTTATGGACAATTGATTTAAATTTCATTTTATGTTTCTTTTAAAACTTACCATCATATTCATAAGATTGAAGGCTTCTTCATATCTTAATCGAAATTCTTCTTCAGTTATGTAATTCCTCCTTTTGGCTTTATGCAAACAAGTAACTACTTCGGCCAAAGATCTAATAGAATAAGACATAAATCTTTTTTGTTCAAGGTTTGACTGATCAATAGAGCCTTCAGCAATATTTAAGGCAATTGAATCCGATGCTTTTCTTGATTGGGAAGACAATCCAAACATTTCATAGTTCGGGAATTTCAAAACCAAATGAGGAATGTTTTCTCCAAATTCCATTGCATTTTGCCAGATAGTTAGTTTTTCAAATTTAAATTTCATGATTTCATTGGTTTAGATTTTGAATTTTTTTAAACCAAATTACTAAATCCCATTCGATGAAAATAAAAACTACACCAACTTAATCGACTAATTTAAACTATTCGAATTTTCCGAATCTATCCCATCTCCCGTCTTCCGTCTTCTGTCTTCTGTCTTTTTTCACTTCCTACTCCCCACTTCCAACCTATTTCAAATTCAACACCTCATTCTTCCCAAAATTCTCATAACCACTAACGATTACCTTCTCTCCGGATTGTAAGCCTTCGATCACTTCGTAGAATTCGGGGTTTTTACGGCCTAGGCGGATGTTTCTTTTTTCTGCTTTGCCAGTCTGTTGATCTACTACAAATACCCAATTGCCTCCGGTATCCTTGTAAAAGCCGCCAGTCGGCAACAATAAGGCTAAATTGCTTTCACCCAATTCCAACCTGATTCTCACAGTTTGTCCCCGGCGGATTCCTGTCGGAACTTCATCGGTAAAGAACATATCGACCTCAAACCTTCCCGCATTCACATTGGGATAAATCTTGCCTATTTCAAGTTCATAATTGCCACCTGAAAATGAAAATGATCCTTTCAAACCTGTATAAATTCTTGGTAAATACAATTCGTCAATGGGAACCCTAACTTTAAATTTGTCCAAGATATCAATTTGGCCATATCGCTCACCCGCACTGATGGATTGTCCAACTTCGATTTGTTGTGTAGAAAGTTGTCCCGTGATAGGTGCCTTTACGGCTAGGTTATCAAGGATATGACCTACTCCATCAAGGGATTGATTCATCCTGCTTTCAGAGTCCTGCAGCTGACGTTTCTGTGCAACACGGGAGATAGAATCATTCCGGTATGCCGTATAAGTCAATTTTCTTCGTTTGACATTGTATTCATATTGTTCTTTGACTTCCTCAAATTCTCTGTCCGAAACCAGCTTCTTTTCATGGAGTTCCTTAAATCTTTCATATTGGGGCTTCAATAGACTGATTTGATAATCAATCTCTGCAAGTTGACCTTGTTGACTGAGGTCATTTTGATCCAATTGAAGGCGGACTTGTCTTAGGTTGTTGATCTGGAAATACAATCCCGACTCTCTTTCCATTACTTCTAATTGCAACTTAGAATTGGACAACATCAAAATGGTATCCCCAGCATTGACAAAAGCCCCTGATTCCCGGACTATTCTTTGAATATTACCACCTTCCAAAGCATCGAGGAAGAAAACTTCTCCAGGTTCTATATTGCCACTGACAGGAATATAATCTGTGAACTCACCCTCTTTGACCGTAGCGATGGTGATGCGTTCCATATTGACATTCATGGACGATCTGGAGTCAGCAAATACCAATTGGTACAAAATAAATCCTACCAATAAGGTACCTCCTGCAACCATTGCAATAAACTTTGGGGTCCAAGTCTTTTTTTCAATCTTTCTATCCATTGCGGTAATTTCCATTTATTCGATTGAGCTGTTATTGCCAATTAATATGCCACGAACAAAACCGTCAAAAAAACCCAAAAAAGGCATCTTGGCAGTTAGAGTCGTTTTTTTATCGAACAAAATTGTCCGCCAGCGACCAAAAAATACTGATTATAGCTCAATGGCCCCTGATATTTATTTTGTATTGAAAATGAAAAAATAGCGTAATTTTAATCCAATGCCCGATTTTGAAAAAACATTGTCCGTTTGTATCATTTCGGTACAAGGTTTGAAAAAAAAGAGAAAGGATGAAGGATAAAGGATGAAGGA
>NZ_JBGSXS010000091.1:0-1790 GCF_041751335.1 Aquiflexum sp. | reverse complement strand
TTAAAGGTTGATTTTAAAAATATCAAATTAAGTTTAAAAGTCCATCCTTTACTGTAGTGTAAAAAACAATAACCATGACTTTTATCAGGTTTGGGCAAAGTGATGGTCATAAAAACACTGGGTATAAAATGTCAAATTTGTGCACTATCTATGAAGATTATGACTACAATATCTCCCAAACTTCTGCAAAAGTATAATGTCCCGGCTCCACGCTACACCTCCTACCCTACTGTACCGCTTTGGTCAGATGACCTGAGCGAAAATGGATGGATCAGTTTGGTCCAAAAGGCATTTGAGGATTTTGGGGAATCTGAGGGTGTCACTTTATACATCCACCTCCCTTATTGTGAAAGTCTTTGTACTTACTGTGGCTGCAACAAACGCATTACCAAAAACCATAAAGTCGAAACTCCCTATATCACTTCCATCATGAATGAATGGGAGGCTTATTTAAAAATCTTTGATGACAGACCCAAACTGGCAGGTATCCATTTGGGCGGTGGAACCCCTACCTTTTTCTCACCTGAATCACTGAAGGAGATGCTCTCATTTATCATTGGAAGTGCGGAGGTCATGCCTGAAGCCGAGTTGAGTTTTGAAGGACATCCAAACAATACAACCCGAGAACACTTGCAGACTTTGTTTGATTTGGGTTTCCGTAGGGTGAGTTACGGCATACAGGATTTCAATGAAGAGGTACAGAAAGCCATCCATAGAATCCAACCTTTTGAAAGGGTAAAAGAGGCGACAGATGTGGCAAGGGAGATTGGTTATGATTCGGTAAACTTTGATTTGATCTATGGTCTGCCGCATCAGACATTGGAAACTATTAAGGCTACATTCAAAAAAGTGGCTAAGTTAAAACCGGATAGAATCGCATTTTACAGTTATGCCCATTTGCCCGCTGCATTTCCGGCGCAGCGGAGCTTTGAAAAGTTCTTGCCATTGGAATCCGAAAAAAGAGCCCTTTACGAAGGAGGAAAAGTTTTACTATCTGAAATGGGTTACTTCGAAATCGGAATGGACCATTTTGCCCTTCCCAACGACCCCTTGAACAAGGCAAAGGAAAACAAAACTTTGCACAGGAATTTCATGGGCTATACTACCTCGCCTTCCAAGATCTTGATTGGCTTGGGTAACAGTTCCATTTCTGATGTGTATTACGCTTATGCCCAAAACACCAAGGAAATTGACCTGTACAAGGAACAGATCAGCTTGAAGCACTTTGCCATCAGCAAAGGGCACAGGATGAGCAAAGAGGATATCAAAACAAGACATTTGATCCTTAACCTGATCTGCAACCAAGTGGCCGAATGGGATTTTTGCTATTATTCCCTTCTAGGTAAAAAGAATTGGGACAGACTCAAGGTATTCAAAGAAGAAGGATTGATCGAATTTGATTCAAAAGGGATTGAAATCCTCCCTGCAGGCCTTCCCTTTATCCGAAATATCTGTATGGTATTTGACCTCAGCATGCAGGAAAAAGAATCTGCGAAATTTGGGTTTAGTAGGTCAATATGAAAAGGATTTATCAAACTCGACTATCACCTTTCCTTTAATTTCTGAATTATAGATTTAGGATCAACGGTTTCTCCTGTTTTCAATTGATCCATTGCTGTACCAAGTGCAAGATCTTCAAATTGTTCATCCTCCAAATTAATTACAGTCCCTCCTAGTTTTTTGGCGAGTTCAGAAAGTATCTTGTTACTTTTGTTGTCTGCTTGAATAATAATTGCTCCCATAATTTGATTTTTTATAAAGATACATATTGTATTATTGTTTTGACTCTA
>NZ_JBGSXS010000090.1:0-10226 GCF_041751335.1 Aquiflexum sp. | reverse complement strand
GAGGAAATAATTGATTCCATCGGCCCAGGCATCCATTAGATTTTTGAGCCATTGCGGGGAGTTTTGGTATTCTTTTTTGACAATTTCTTCATCTATATACAGCTTCATTCTGAGATCTGCGAAAACTTGATTAACACCTTCCACTTCTGCCATTCTTCCCATAGCTGTTATGTAATTTACTTCTATCCGGTTGAAGTCATCCTCGCATTGGGCGTAGATCATTCCAAAAACTGCATCAGCATCTGATTTTCCGTAGACGTGCGGAATACCCCATTGGTCACGAACGATCTCGGTGTTTTGAGCTCTTTGTTCCCATTTTTCAAGATTACCCTGAGAAAAGGAGGCAGTAATAAGACAGAAAAATGCAATGATTGAAAATGTTCTTTTAAGCATAATGTGGGCTTTTGGATTTATTTGCCTAAAAATAGCAAAATGTCTAAAGAAGCAAGTGACAAATAGGTTTAACGGAGGAATTTAGAATTGCAAGATTGCAAGAATGTAAAATTAATATTTCATGATTTTCATATCGTACTATCCTTGTCAATTTTTCCCTCTTTTTCAATCTTCTCACCACCTAACATGGGTCATCGATCATTCGACATTATTGCTACGATACCAATTCATAAAGAATTAAGTAAACCAAATTTAGTTTTATCCTCCAAAAAAGAGATATTCAAAATGGGAAATAGGATTGATTTTTGTTTATTGGAAGAGATATTCGAAAAAAATATGTTTGAGGAGAAATATTTTAATAAAAATGATAATGTGGCTCTAAAAATCCTGATGCTTTTGGATGATTTTTCGGAAGGGTTTTTAGTTTTGGATACGGAAGATCAAATAATTTTTATAAATAAAAAGGCTGCAGAGGTATTGGCATTGGACAATGATAAAATTATTGGGGCAAACCTTAATAACATTGCTCTTGACCAAAGTATAATTGACTTTGTTGGAAAAGCCAGAGCAGGGTCGACAAAAATTGTTGAAGAAATGGGAGATGGTACTCTCGGTTCTTGGCTTGAACTAGAGGCTATTTTCAATGATGAATTTTTGGGGATTGTTATTAGGGACATAAAAGGAAGAAAAGAAGCTCAGAACGAACAGAAAAATTCTTATGAATCTATCAGGAATTTGAATACCCATATGCAACTTGCAAGGGAAGATGAACGGGCTAGCCTTGCTAGGGAGATTCATGACCAATTGGGGCAGAGACTTACAGGGTTCAAAATGGAGATAGATTATATATTAAGAAAAAGTCAAAATCTTGAAACCTTTGTCACTGAAAAACTTAGAAATGTAATCAATCAGATAGATCGGACCATAGGGACGGTCAGGAATATTTCGAGAAACCTCCGTCCAGGGATTTTGGATGATTTCGGACTCTTAGCAGCTTTGGAATGGCAGGCTGATGAATTTACAAAAACCAGTGGTATTCCGGTTTTTTTTCAGTACTTAGGAGAGGAAAAGAAAACTGATAACCAAAAAGTCACCGCAATCTTCAGGGTCTATCAGGAGTCTTTGACTAATATCATGAGGCATGCAAAGTGTACACATGTTAATGTGATGGTTAATTTTGGTGCTGAAAAAATTGCTTTGGAAGTTGCTGATAATGGAAAGGGTTTTAATCCGGAAATACTGAAAAATCAAAAATCTTTAGGGGTATTTGGGATGAAGGAACGGATAGAAAGTATCGGTGGTAAGTTTGAAATTGAAAGCGCTGAAGGAAAAGGGACAAAAGTAAAATTGGAAATGCCCTAAATAGAAATACCATGAAAGTATTGATAGCTGATGACCATCCCATTGTCCGTAAAGGTATTATTCAACTCATGGTAGATGCATATCCACACATGGAAGCTTTTGAGGTGACATCCGGCAATGAAGCCCTCAATAGGATTAATGAAGAAGGTTGGGATTTGATTATTCTTGATATTTCTATGCCGGGGATCAATGGTATTGAGGTGTTGAAGCAGGCGAGGAAAAACGGAGTCAAGGTACCAATCCTGATCTTGAGTATGCAGGCGGAGGAACATTATGCCTTGAGAACACTTAAAGCAGGCGCTTCAGGTTTTGTTAGTAAAGAGAGTGCAGGTGAGGAATTGGAAAAGGCTATCAATAAAATAATGAAAGGGAAAAAATACCTCAGTCCGAAGGTGTATGAAATTATGGCCGAAAATATTGGAGAGGAGCCCATACTTTTTCATAATAAATTGTCTGACAGGGAAATGGAAGTGATGACCCACATTGCATCGGGAAAAACTGTTTCTGAAATAGCCCTACAACTCAGCCTGAGTGTCAATACCATCAGTACTTACAGGTTGCGTGTTTTAGACAAATTAAGACTACAAAACAATTCTGAAATTATCAGATATGCATTTGAATTTGGATTGATTTAAATTTTGTAGTACAAACCATGACAGGATAATCCGCTTTACCACTACCATTTTTTATATCAGTTTGAGATAGTTTTGTGTATTAAATTATCTCGCAGATGTCTACTCTAACAAATCCCTCGATTAAAGCATTGTTTTTCGATTTTGCACCCAGTAATACTGCTAAAATTCAAGAAATGATCCAAGATTTGCCATTTTTGGTAATTGACGGAAGCGTGTATTGCCTTGAAAAACTGGAAGAAAGGATTTTGGAAAACAATGTAAATCTTGTCATCATCAATGTTTGTCTCAAACTTGCTTCGGGAAAATTTTCACCCGATCTCACCATAGAAAGGATCAAACAAATCAATCCTGATTGCAGGATCATGTTGTGCAAATCGCACATTGGACCTTTGTTAAGGAAAATTTATTTACGTCAAGGATTTGATTGGGTTGTAGATAAATCAGTCCAAATGAAAAAATTCCCTCAGATTCTTGAGGAGATTTCAAAAGAAATAATTTCTGAAGAAATCTTGGTTGCATGCTAAGATTTAGAATTTAGAGATATAAAAGAATATAAGCCCTAGAATAAAAAGAGTAAGCAGAATCGTCGCAAATATCGCCCAAGATGTAGACCCGATAAATAGCTCGGCCGGAGAAAAAAATCTCCGGCTTTTTTAATGGAATTTTTTTATTTTTTCCTGATGGGCTACAGTGGAAAAATCTCTCGTTAGCCTTTCCGCATAATTATCCAACAATTCTCTAACCCTAGCATGATTGTCCGAACTTACGATTATACCTGCATGGTAATCTAATGGAACTTTCAAAAACACTTCAGGATCATCAAATGATGAAAGGTCAGGATCCTTAAATTTTGAAAGTGTGAGGACAATTCCCGCATATCCCTTTTTGACTTTTGGGAGCTTATATTTCATTCCTTTGGCAATTGCATCTTCGATTTTGGCCCATTCTGCCCAAAGATTTATGTCTGTCGCAGCTTCCACCATTTCTGCCAAATGTGCGCCACCAACTCTTGAAGAGGTTTCCAAGAAGTAAATTTCACCATCCTCTTTTCCTTTAATGAATTCAGTATGAGCAGCACTACTTTTCATTCCAAAGGCCCTCATTACTTTTTTGTTGGCTTCATTAATGTTTTTTTCATCTTCGGAGCCATATGGAACATTTGCACTTCTAAATATTCCACCACCTTGAGAAATTTCCATGGGTGTGGCCAAGTATCTTGAAACAGTACAAAATAAAGTTTTTCCTTCCAAATTCAGGCTGTCGGCATGATACACATCTCCCGGCCTAAATTGTTCTACTAGATACCTCACCCTGTTATCACCAAGTTCGTGGATGTTTTGCCATAGGCTTTCTTTATCATAAATTTTAATGATTCCATGTGCAGAAGCTTCAGAACGGGGTTTTAATACCCAAGGCGGAGGTACATTATCTGCAAAATTGTTGATTTCGGTATCGTTCAAGATTGCAGAAAAAGCTGGCACCAAAACTCCGGCGGATTGAGCCTTCATTCGCATAGCCAATTTATCCCTGAAATACCTTCCTGTGGTTTGGCCCATTCCAGGGATCCTAAGATTTTCTCTTAAAAATGTAGCCTTTTCAACATCATAATCATCCAAAGCTACGATGGCATCAATATATGTGGTTTTCATGATGCCTGCCACTCCAAAAAGGAGTGTCTCAAGATCCCAATCGAGATCCTGTCCGGGCATATAAAAAACTTCATCAATGAATTCGAATGGCCAAGGGCTTTCCCTTAGTTTTTCAGTTGTAATGAGGAATACGGTATTTCCAGCTTTTTTTAATGAAATCAGGAAGGCACTTCCTTTAAAATAATTGGAAATGCACAAAAAGGTTTTTTTGCTGTCACTCATGGCTTATTTATTTTCCAACAATTTAATTAATAAATGCACACCAAATGCAGTTGCGTGTTTGGTTTTTGCAAATTCTGAATCACCAAAGGCAGTTCCAGCGATGTCAATGTGTGCCCAAGAAGGATGATTTTCAGTGAAAGCCTGTAAAAATTTTGCCGCAGTAATCGCACCTGCAATTGGTTTTCCATGGAAATTTTTGATATCGGCAATGTCACTGTCCATTTCAGATTTGTAAGCATCCCATAGGGGGAGAGGCCAAACTTTCTCATTAATGGCCATTCCACCGCCCTGTAGTTTCTGAGAAAGCTCATTATCATTTGAAAATAATGCAGCACATTCATAACCAAAAGTGCCTACGGCACTTCCTGTTAGAGTAGCAAAATCAATGACGGTGTCAGGTTGATGATTTTTTATGATGTAAGACAGCCCATCAGCTAAAATCAATCTTCCTTCGGCATCGGTATCGATTATTTCTATGGTTTTCCCACTATGGCTACCGATAACATCAGATGGCACGAAGGATTGACTATCGATGACATTTTCTACACAGGGTACTACTGCGGTTACATTCACAGGCAATTGAAGGTCAGCGATCAGTTGCATTGCAGCCAAAACACATGCAGCACCTCCCATGTCACATTTCATGTGGACCATACCGGCAATTTTGATATTGAGACCTCCAGTATCAAAGGTCACACCTTTGCCAACAAGGCCAAAATGTTTGGTGGCTTCCTTATGACGATATTTCATGATGATGAATTGCGGTTCCTTTTGGCTCCCTTGAGCTACTGCCAGAAATGCTTTTAACCCTTCTTTTTCACTTTTTTTCCGATCAAATGCTTTTACACTGATACCAAAATGTTTACCGGTCTTTTTGGCCCATTCAGCCAAGTATTCAGGGGTAGCTTTGTTGGGGGGCAAGTCCACCAGCTTAAAAGCCTGTAATTGGGCATTGGCTATTTTTATTCCTTTTTCAGCAATTTCTAATGCATTTTTATGTGATGAGATGATTGATAAAGTTAAGTCTTCCCAATTTTTTGGTTCAGTTTCCAAATTTTTGAAATGCCCCAATCTGTAGGTGCCAAGTATAAGACCAGAAACAGCCGCTTCAATCAAATCAGTTTCTACACCACCTGAAAAAACCAAAAGAATATCTTCTCCTATCAATGATTCCTGTTTGGCTGTCAATCTCCTGAATATGGTTTTTACAACATGATATTCAGGGGTTTTTCCAAGTCCCAGTAGTACATAGATTCTCTCATTTATTTTATCTTCAATGATAAATTGTGTATCCTTTTTCCCTGAAAAAAGATTTTTGGATACCTCGATTTGTGAAAATCCATCAGGTAATTCTATTACTTCATCGAATTCAATGATAGGGATAAGAACCAATCCTTTAAATTTATTGTCAGATTTTAAAATGTTTAATTTCATATTTTTTTAATGAGAAATAAATGGAGATGACCAGAATTTAATTTCAAATTGACTGGATATTTTTTTAAATATCCCCTTCTTTGTTACTAAAAAACAGCCACTCAATGGCTTTGGGGAATTCGTCACTCCAGTAGGTTTCACTGTGTTTTCCTTCCATATTGATGCTAAGTTTGACCTTCATCCTTTCCCGATTGGATTCTCTTTTCAAAAGTCTTTTCTTAAACTTTTTCACATGACGGATCATGGTTCCACTTTCATCCCCCCCAGCATAGAGGTAAACTTTTGTATCCATGGGCTCAAAAAAATCAAGGAAGGAGAATTTGATTTTTGGTATTACCCAAAGGGAAGGGGAGAAGATCATCAATTTTCCATAGACCTCAGGATAAATGAGACCACTGAAAATACTGACAAGGCCACCCATAGAACTTCCTCCGATACCTGTATATTCCCTTTCAGATTTGGTTCGGAAATTTTTGTCCACAAATGGCTTTAAAGTGTCTGCAATAAAACGGATGTATTTTTTTCCTTCGCCCTGACCTAGCAGTGTCTTACCGAAGTTGTATTCCAATACCCGCTCTTTTTCAGCATGTTCTATGGCAATGATAATTATTTTACCAATGCCATAATCAGACATTACAGCTAGCTTTTTATCTATTTGCCAATTGCCAAAAGGGGCATTTTCATTAAAGAGGTTTTGAGCATCTTGTAGGTATAGCACAGGATAATGTTCCGCTGAGGTTTCATAATCATAAGGAAGTAATGCCCAAACCTTCCGGGTTTTGTTCAGTTGTGGTATTTCAAATTCTTCAGATATCAAATGGACTTTAGGCAGTTGGCTAGGCCTGTAAGGAAGCCAGTTTTTACGCCATTTCGGAACATGCTCTTCTTGAATCCCAAATGTTTTATTACTGATTCGGTTTGGGGTTTTATTACCATACTTGTCAATTTCTACCTCCGACCAGTCACCTTTAGTGAATTTATAGATCAGTTCATTGGGAAATATAAAATCATCTGGAAATCTAAAAGAGTATTTACCATTAGATACTTTCTGTAAAAGATACCTTCTGTCTTGGGTAGCCCAGTTATTAAAATTACCTGAGAGATATACCGGCCTGGTATCATCCTCGTCGGTGGTAAGCAAAATACTTAGACCATCTTTTTTACCCTCTTGTTCTTTGTCGGTCACAACAGTATTTTCTTCAAAATCCATCCGAAATGTTTTCTGTTTATTTTAGCAAAAACGAATTCTGCAAAATTAATTTTTTGAATCCTCCAAATAAATAAGATACTCGACTTTTTGCATTTACCATCTAACTGGAGATAGGCGGTTCGGAGGTTCTTGAATCATGATAAAGGATTCACCCTCTTTGGCATGACAGGCATTACAAGCTGAAGTCAAAGCTCTGAATCCTTTGATAAATTCCTCCTTGTCTTTCTTAAGAATAACTGCTTCTAACTCAGGAAGCGTGGTTTCCATGAAATCTTCCGCAGACTCGGTCCTGACAGGTCTTCTTTTCAATCCATCTTCCATGGCTTCGATGATGTGTTCGACCTGATGGTCTGCATAGCCCCAATTCTCATCCATTCCAGCCCAGTATAATTCTGAATACCTATAGGATACTTCCACCATAGTACGACTGAATCCTCCGAGTTGATGAGCGATTTCTTCAAATTTTTCTTCACTATTCCCTTCTAGCCAACCATCTAATCCTACAGCCGTGGATTTATCTTCAGAAATGGTTTGACAGGAGGATAGAAATAAAATCAAGGCACTATACAAAAAGATCTTTTTCATTATAAATCCAGATTATTGATAAGTTGTAATGTGTGTACTGCTGCAAGTCCAGCCGTTTCAGATCTTAATCGGCTTTTTCCCAAAGAGCAGGGCAAGAAATAGTGTTTGAATGCCAAATCAAGTTCTTGTTGGGAGAAGTCCCCCTCAGGTCCAATAAGAATGATGTAGGCATTATCTTTTTTTGCTTTATCAAATAGATGCCTGTCATTTTCTTTGTCGACATAAGCGATAAATCTTTGATAGGTATCGAATTTTTTATCCTTCACTAATTCTTCCATTGGTACCACAGCGTTTAATTTAGGAACACGGGTCTTGAGACTTTGTTTACAGGCAGAGATGATCTTTTTCTCCAAACGTTCAAATTTTAGGTTTCCTCTTTCAGAATGTTCGGATTGCATAAAGCTGATTTCATGTACGCCGATTTCTGTGATTTTTTCGATCATCCATTCCATCCTTTCGGCATTTTTGGTCGGACTGATTGCCAGATGTATATAGTAATCATCCTCCGGTACAAAATTTCTTTCTTCGATGGAAAGGATGGCTTTTTTGGGATCGGCAACCGTGATGACGCAGGTGTAAAGACAGCCTTTACCATCAGTGAAGTTGACTTTGTCACCCTGTTTTCTTCTCAATACCTTGATGAGGTGTTTTGATTCCTCAGGGTCTAATTGGAAGTCCTTGTCTTGCGTATTTTCATGAAAAAAAAGCTGCATATTTTTGGTGATTATTTAACGAAAATACGGAATCCATTTTGAATCAGGTAGCAAATCAAATAAAAAAAGCACGATCTCTGAAAGACCGTGCTTTATCTTAAATTTTATAACGCTATAATTTATTCCTTCCTAAGATCAACCTTTGGAGATTTCCATGTTGACAGTTATTCCTTTGATGGTATTGTTTCTCATCACGCTGATTACGTGATCAGCATCTTTTTGAGGTACATCCACGAAAGAGAAGTTGTCGAAAATATCGATACCACCGATTGATCTTCCAGGAACTCCGGTTTCACCTGCAATTGCTCCTACGATATCATTTGGTCTGATACGGTCTTTCTTTCCTAAGTTTAGGAAAAGACGGGCCATTCCAGGCTCTCTAACACCTTTCTCCCTTGGGCTTCTTTCGGTTCTGTCACCTCTATCACTTCTCTCAGGTCTTTCGCTTCTCTCACTTCGATCTCTGCCATATCTGCTCTCACTTCTTCCGCCTTCACTTCTGCCAGATCTTTCTCTACCTCTCCCGGTCTCTCTTCCACGTCCAAAGTCTCTTTCTCTTCCGCCTTCATTTCTTCTAGATCCTCTGTCCCTGTCTCTTCCAAGATCAAGTTCAAAGTTCTGATCTTCCATTTCGTGAACTGTATCGGCCAATTGGATTTTTACCAATCCCAAAGCTACTTGTTCAATGCTAAGACCTTCTGTTAAAAGTTGTCCGATAATATCCTCATAGAAACTATTATCACCTTCTTTGCTCAATTGTCTATGGACATCTTTCACAAATTGGGTCTTTTTCAATTCAATAAGATCTGAAACAGATGGAGGGGACATTTTGGAAATCGAAGTCTTGATGAATTTTTCAAGATCTTTAATTTTGAACATGTCTTTTCTTCCGGTTACAAAGCTTATTGCAGCCCCGGATTTACCGGCCCTGCCAGTTCTACCGATTCTATGAACATAATTTTCTTCGTCCAAAGGAAGGTCAAAGTTGAAAACCACCTCGACATCATCCACATCTATACCCCGAGCCGCAACATCTGTGGCAACCAATACCGAACAATGTCCTTTTCTGAACTTGTTCATCACTTTGGTACGCTGTGCTTGAGAAAGATCTCCGTGAAGAGCCTCGGCCTGAATACCTCTTGCGATTAATTCTTCAGTAACTTCGTCAGTTACTCTTTTGGTATTACAGAATACCACACTTAGATTAAATTGATTCAGGTTCATTAACCTGGTCATCAATTCTATTTTTAATGATGGCTTAACTTCATAATATACCTGAGTGACATTTTCTACTGTCAATTCCTTTCTAACCACTTTTACATGTGCAGGATTATTTTGGAATTTCCTAGTTAAGTCCAAAATTGGCTTTGGCATAGTTGCTGAGAAAAAGACAGTTTGTCTTTCTTCAGGACAATCGCTGAGGATATTTTCAATGTCCTCTCTGAAGCCCATGTCCAGCATTTCGTCTGCCTCATCCAAAATGATGATACTAACCATATCCAACTTTAATGTACCCCTGTCCATGTGATCCATGATTCTTCCAGGAGTACCGACTACAATCTGAACACCCTTCCTTAAGCTTTTGATCTGTCTGTCAATCGCTTCACCACCATATATACAAGTCGAAGAAAGTCCTCTTTTGTATTTTGAAAGTTTTACGATTTCACCTTCTACCTGTACCGCCAATTCACGGGTTGGACAAAGGATCAAAGCTTGTGGCTTATTGATGGATGTGTCTACCTGATCGATGATAGGTATACCAAATGCAGCAGTTTTACCAGTTCCCGTTTGAGCCTGACCGATGACATCTCGTCCTTCCAATAAAAGAGGTATAGATTGTGATTGAATAGTAGATGGATGGGTATAGCCCATGTCCTCTACCGCCCTTAAGATTTCCGCTGAAATCCCAAGGTCTGAGAATGTTAATTCTTTTTCCATGATGTTTCCTTACTTCTTCAAACCATGATCTCCTAGAAGTACCCTAAATCAAGCGACAGTAAGGAAACCCACGGTATGAAAAATG
>NZ_JBGSXS010000089.1:0-13553 GCF_041751335.1 Aquiflexum sp. | reverse complement strand
CCACTTCGAGGACTCGCCGGCCGATGCCGCGAAGCAAGCGAAAAAGGACGAAAAACTTGTCATGATCTTGCACGTCTCGGGTCATTTCGAAGACCCGACCTTGACCTGAAACAATGCCGAGGCGCTCCGTGTGAACGCCCTAGCCGACCCTTCAGTGGGCAAGTTCGTGAACGAGCATTTCAGTTCGTCGTTCCAGAAGGTCGCCACGTTTAAGATCGTTGGCAAGGCAAAACAAGGTGGTAATGTCGCAAATGTTGCACGCAAAGACCTGGAAGCAAAAACCGGGAAAAATGTAGTCACTTCACTCAATGCCAAAACTGCTTTGCAATTGAATGAAGGCGACAAGAAAAAGGAGAAATGAGAAGAGTTGCAGGACTTCTAATCGAATATATTAAGCAAGTTGGGCGACATCCCTATCCTAACATGCGCAAAAAAAAATGCTACACAAGATTATGAAAGAAAAATATGAGGACATACAGAATTTCTTAGACGGAATTCCTGACAAGTTTGACATTCTGGAAGAGGGGGTCGATTTTCAAACTCAAAAAGAATACCTTGACTATTCCCATTCATTTGACCTTGGCGAACTGACCGAGACGGAGACCATCAATCTGGGCCACATTCTCTGTGACACCCGGACGGAAATAGATGGAAAGAAAAAAGCAATGACGCTGTTAGCTCATCTGGGGACAATTACTGCATACCGCCAAATCGAAAAATATTACCAGCGTCCCGACAATGACCTTAGAAAATGGGCAGTTATGGCATTACAAGAATGCAGAATGCTCCTTGAAAGCATGCTGTTGGATGAAAATAAAGGCTTTATCATCAGTGGACTTGGTGGATTAAAAGACAAAATGAGATTTTACTTTCTCATGCTGCCAGTTTCGGACAAACCCTTTACCATTGCACAAAAGAATATAATAAAAGAGGAGGTAAACCTTGTGGCCAATGACTTAAACTGCATTGTTGAAACCCAAGATCCGGCAGACAAATTTGTCGGGCTGACCGTGTTGGTGCCAATGGACGTTGCCGTGGGAACATTCATTGAGACAGGAATAAAAAAATGCAACAACTTAGGCGGCTTTGTGTTTGAACATTACTATGTAACAAACACGGACATACCAGACTTAAAAGAAATTGAGGATATCATTAAAATCGTGAGGGAATGAAAATTACCAGTGTATAAATGAACTGAATATTATGGACAGGCTTCTGTTAGGAGCATATCCACAAAAGCATTAAATTCCAATCATGAAACAGAAAAGGGAATTAACAGCGATTATCGAAAGAGAGGGTGATGGATATGTAAGTTTATGCCCGGAACTGGATGTTGCCAGTCAGGGAGAAACTATTGAAGAGGCCCGGGCCAACCTAATCGAAGCACTTGAACTATTTTTCGAAACTGCCTCAGAGCAGAAAGTTAAAGAAAAATTCCACAACGAAGTTCTTGTTACTCAAGTCCAAATCGCTATCTGATGGGCGCGTTAATACTAATTTTATATCAAATATTTTAAGGAGAAATTGTAGGGAGTCTAATTTCTCATTTCTCGCATCTCGCATCTAAAAAATAAAGTGGGACCTAAGGGATTCGAACCCATGACCTCTGCTCTGTCAAAGCAGCGCTCTAAACCAACTGAGCTAAGATCCCAATAATAAAACATGCAACGCCCCAAACCATTTGAGGATGCTAAAATCAGGAATGATTTTGGGATTTCAAAGGGGGAGGAGCCAATCTTCAAATTTTAAAATTTTAAAATTTTCCAATCAATCCCCCAACTTCCTTCCCAATCACCCTTTTTCCCAAACAAAAACCCCCATCGCCCTCAACCCATGAACTAAGACGGACTTGGGTTGTTCGAGATAGGTTAGGTTGTATTTTGCAATAACCTCCTTTTCTAATTCTTCAGTCAAAAGAAACCGCTCTGTTCCATCAGGTAGCAAGTAAACGCCATCACCCAAATTAGGAGAATTTTCCAAAATCCCACCTTGGGCAGTTGTCATTCTTAGAAAGAAGATTCCTCCGGGTTTCAAAACCCGCATCATCTCATCCATCATCTTAAAAAACTGCGCTTCACTTTTTGCAAAATGCAACACCGCAGAACTGATAAGTGCATCGAAGGCACCCTGATGAAAGGGAATATCCTCAATGGTTGAGGTCTGAAACCGGTAGATATCAAAATCCTTTTGGATGGTATGGGAATATATCCTCGCCATCTGTATGGCTGTTGGATTACTGTCCACTCCGAATACCTGAAAACCCTGATTTAAAAAATAAATGGTGTTCCTGCCTTCACCACAACCGGCATCCAGGATTTTCATAGATTTGTTGAACCTCCCTTTCAGTATCTGATCCAAGAGGTAGATGTCCACATTCCCTAGAAGTTGATTCAGTTCTTTAATGTTCATTTTCAAATCGCTCTATGGCCTTTAGGGTTTTTTGTTTCCCAATTTCAATCATTTCCGATGCCCTATGGAATTCAAGAGTCTTGGCTTGGATTCTTGAAATTTCTACAATGATATCCACTTGATGCTTTTCCAATACCATTTCGGAAAACTTGTCCTGTAAGATATCAAAGGAATAGTTCATAAGGTCTATAAAACCCATTCCCTTTGGTTTTTCATCTTTTTCCAATGTAGAAAAATAAGCTGAAAATTTCTTTTGGTAATCGACCATCCAGTTTGGTAATTTGCTGAATGTGGAGGGCAGAAGAATTTTATCCTTGTTCTCCATTAAATCTATAAATGCCTCTTTTGGTCCATTGAGGTCTACAGCAAGAACTATTTCGCCCCGTTTTTCCTTTGGCAAAAGGCTCAGGGGAATGGGGTTCAAAATGCCGCCATCTATATATTCCTTTCCATGGATTTTTGCAGGAGTGAGTACCGTAGGTATTGAAACTGATGCCCGAATTGCGGCATATAAGCTTCCCTTTCTGAAAACATGTTCTTTTCCGGAAGGTATTTCCACTGCTGTACAGACAAAAGGAATGCTCAAATCCTCAATATGACTATCTGCAATTAGCTTCTTGAGCTCGCCGAAAACTTTTTCTCCTTTGATAAACCCTCTACTGGATATCGTGAAGTCCATTAGGGAAAAAACATCAACTCTATCCAAGTTGCATATCCAGTCCTTAAACTTGGGAAGGTTACCGGCAGCATACATTCCGCCAATCAATGCCCCTGCTGAGGAACCTGCAATGGAGACAATTTCATAGCCTGATTCTTCCAATGTCTCGATTACTCCTATATGCGCCATTCCCCGGGCACCACCACTCGATAATACCAGTGAAACTGTTTTTTTGCTCATGGTTTAAATTAAATAGTTAGAAGACCAAAGTCCGAAGTGACGTGAATTTTGGTGTTTTACCATATGGTATTCACAAATATTGGATTATTTGTATCATTGCGGATTATTATGAAAATAATAATTTAAACCCGATCTTTCCAACTAATTCCCAAAACGAAATTAATCAATTATGAGTCAATTCAAGCCTTTTCATCTTGCATTTCCCATCAGGGACATTGAGGAAACCCGAAAGTTTTATGGCGACTTGTTGGGATGTGACATCGGAAGAAGTACTGAAAAATGGATAGATTTCAATTTTTTTGGGCATCAGTTATCCGCCCATGTCAAACCTGAGGAACTGAATTTGGCCAAGGCGAATGAAGTGGATGGCAAAAATGTTCCTGTCAGACATTTTGGAGCGATCTTACCTTGGGAGGAATGGCATGCTTTGGCAGATAAACTCAGAGGCCATGGAATGGAATTTGTAATTGAACCGTATATCAGATTCAAAGGTGAAGTGGGAGAACAGGCAACCATGTTTTTTCTTGATCCTTCGGGCAATGCGCTTGAATTCAAATCCTTTCAGGATGAAGGGCAGATTTTTGCGAAGTGAGGGCTTGTTAAGGCACAACAACAATCAAAAGTTAACTGACATCTCTTGCTTAACTGATGACCTAAATCGGAGCAGCCGTCTTGCTGACGCAGGAAGCATCTCTCGAGGTTCAGGAAATAATAAATTTGAACACAAATAGGACCTTTTGAGATTCCACGTACCTACCAATGACGTAAACCGGAGCGGCCGTCACCCTGTAGGAAGGGTCTCCTGAGGAACATTAAATGATAAAATCAACATAAATAGAACCTCTGGAGATTCCTAGTGCCTCGGGATGACGCCTGCCTGCCGAAGGTAGGAGAAACCCAATGTCATTCCTTTTCTGAACATTTTAATTATGTTGGGGACTCAGAATGACATAAAGGAAAACAAATAACTTTTTTAAATTACTGAAAAGATTCTCTTAGGTATTTGCCGGTGTAGTTTCCTTCGGTTTCCATCAGGGCTTCTGGGGTTCCTTCGAAGGTGATATGCCCTCCTTTTTCTCCACCTTCTGGACCTAGATCAATAACCCAATCCGCTGCTTTGATCACTTCGGTATTGTGTTCGATGATGATGACTGAGTGACCCTGTTCTATCAAAGCATTGATTGAATGTAGGAGTTTGCGGATATCATGAAAGTGGAGGCCTGTGGTAGGTTCATCAAAAATAAACAGGATATGGTCACCGGATTTGGTTCCGCCTTTACCTAAAAATGAAGCTAATTTAACCCGTTGCGCCTCACCTCCTGAAAGCGTATTGGAGGATTGTCCCATTCCAATATAGCCCAAGCCAACTTCCTGAAGTGGTTGCAGTTTGTTGATGATCTGAGTTTTGCCTTTGAAAAAATCCATGGCTTCATCAATAGTCATGTCTAGAATGTCAGCGATGTCTTTGTCCTTGTATTTGACTTCAAGGATTTCATTTTTGAAGCGTCTTCCTTTACAGGACTCACAGGTCAAATGAATATCCGCCATAAATTGCATTTCCACCGTAACCGTACCTTCTCCCTGACAGGCTTCACATCTTCCACCATCTACATTGAAGCTGAAAAATGCAGGTTTATATCCACGTTGTTTTGAAAGTGTCTGATCGGAATACAAAGTTCTGATTGCATCGTAGGCCTTGACATAGGTAACGGGATTGGATCGGGAGGATTTGCCAATAGGGTTTTGATCTACAAATTCCACTTGGGTGATTTTTTTATAATCCCCTTCGAGTTTGTCAAATTTACCTGTTTCGTCAATTACAGTTCCCAATGTTTTGCCCAAAGCAGGATAGAGTACTTTTTTGACCAAAGTGGATTTACCTGAACCGCTTACTCCTGTGACCACAGTCATGGTATGTAGCGGGAATTTAACAGTTAGATTTTTAAGGTTGTTTTCTCTTGCACCTTTGACTGAGACAGCGTCTTTCCATTTCCTATTATAATCCTTCGCTTGAATTTTTTCCTCCCCTTTTAAGTATTGCGCCGTATAGCTTTTCCCATGAATCAATAATTCTTGAAGGTCTCCCTGAAAAACCAAGTGTCCACCTTTAACCCCTGCCTCCGGTCCAATGTCAATGATCTGATCTGCGGCTTTCATGACTTTTTCCTCATGCTCAACCACAATCACGGTATTGCCAAGATCTCGCAAAGTTTTCAACACCTCAATCAATCGATCTGTATCCCTCGGGTGCAATCCAATACTTGGCTCATCCAATATGTACATGGAACCCACCAAAGCAGAACCCAATGATGTTGCCAATTTGATTCGTTGGAACTCCCCTCCTGAGAGTGAAGAGGTCAAGCGGTTCAAGGTCAAATAGCCCAAACCTACTTTGTCTATATATTCCAATCTGTTCAGGATTTCTTTCAAAAGCCTGTTGGCCACTTTCCTTTCAGAATCAGAAATTTCAATTTCCTGAAAGAACCACAAAGCTTTTTCGATGGGGAGTAAAACGATATCCGTGATGGACCTACCATTGATTTTCACAAAAGAAGCATCTTTCCTCAACCTAGTTCCTCTACAATCCGGGCAAGTCTTCCTTCCTCTGAATCGGGATAACATGACCCTGTATTGGATTTTATGGGTTTTGGTTTCCAGGTCAGCAAAGAAATCATTCAATCCTTTGAAATGTTTGTTTCCTGTCCAAATGAGTTCTTTCTGTACCTCATCCAAATCCTCATAGGCCCTATGAATGGGGAAATCAAAGTAGATACCCTTTTTAACCAAAGGTTCGAGCCATTTGGAAGAACTTTCCCCTCTCCATGGGGCTATCGCACCTTCATAAACAGACATGCTTTTATCAGGAATGACCAAGTCAGGGTCGATTCCCAAAACGGACCCAAAGCCCTCACAGGTTTTGCAGGCACCATAGGGATTGTTGAAACTGAAAAAATTAACCGTAGGCAGCTCGAAACTCATTCCATCGAGTTCAAATCGGTCGGTAAATGTTCTTTTGGTTTTCTCAGGGATCAAAATGGTGCAATCTCCATGACCTTCAAAGAAAGCTGTTTGGACAGAATCAGCTATTCTGAACCGATTGTCTTCGTCTTCCTTTTGAATGGAAACCCTATCAATCAAAATTTCATATTCTCCCTTTGGCAAATCGGAACTTCCAACCAGATCTTCCAGAAAATATGGATCTCCATTTACCAAAACTCTGGTAAAGCCTTTTTGGAGCAATAATTCCAGTTCCTGCTTCCTTGATCGACCTTGAGTCAAATGAAGTGGGCACGAAATCATGACTTTGTCTCCTTCATCAAAACTGTGGATAAAATCAACCACATCTGTAACCGTGTGGTGTTTCACTTCATCACCGCTGACAGGGGATATGGTTCTTCCAATCCTGCTGAACAGTAATTTCAGGTAATCATATATTTCTGTTGTAGTCCCGACCGTTGAGCGGGGATTTTTGGTGCTTACCTTCTGTTGGATGGCGATGGCGGGAGAAACGCCTTTGATATATTCCACGTCGGGTTTTTCCATTCTACCCAAAAACTGACGGGCATAGCTGCTGAGGCTTTCGACATACATTCGCTGTCCTTCGGCAAAAAGCGTGTCAAAAGCCAACGAGGACTTTCCCGAACCCGAAAGCCCGGTTATCACTACCAGTTTATTCCTGGGGATGGCCACGCTAAGGCTTTTGAGATTGTTGACCTTGGCATTTTTGATGATAATATATTCCTTGGGATCAAGGGTATCTACGGAAGGGGACTCGAATTCAGTACTTACACTCATAACCTGCAAAGTTACCCAATCAACAGATGAAATGGTAATTTGTTGGAAAGATTAGGCTTCAATTTTATATAAAACGTAGGCGTAAACAAAAAACCTTACAATTCTGAGGAGGCTGTACCATAGATATTTTTTTTTGTCCATCCCACCGGCACCGGCAAGTAGAGAGATGGCTGAAAATGGAAGCGGGCTAACACAGGCAACAATAACCAAATGCGTCCCATATTTTTGAAAAAGTATCTTGTACTTTCGAATGATCTTGTTGCTACCATTTAGAATTTTGCTTTTATCCTTTGCAAAAATTCCAATGGTGAAGTTGGTAAAACCCGCGAGGTAAGAAATAATTGAAAGTAGTCCTATACTTGTAAAATAGCTCCCAATCAAACCTGTTTTTAGAGACCAAAGCATAAATACTTCAGGAGGAATGATGCCAAAAAGAATCTCGGAAGCTACAAACACAGACATGACCAACAGCACATTGTCATAAATATCCCCAAACCATTCCATTCGTTCCTGTTCTGAAAAATAGCTTTTGATGAGTAAAAAAATAACTATCAAAATCGCCAGATAAAGAAATCCTTTCAGAATATTCCTGATCAAAAAGCGTGTTTTATCATCTAAAAATTCCTTCTTTTCCATAGATGGGTTTTGTAAGTTAAATATAGAGGAAAGTTGGAGCCTATCCATTTTTGGAACTTCGATTCTCAAGATTTTTGGGAATCTCTATAAAATATTGGTGAATAGGAACTCAATGATGCATTTTTCACTTTCTTTGAATACAAATTGTCAACCAAGATTAATCATGAAAATAGAGAAAAATAAAGTAGTCGCGATCAGCTATGAACTACATGTAGATGATGGAGAAAGTGGGAAATCGTTTTTTGAAAGTGTAAAAAAGGATCAGGCATTCTATTTCCTTTATGGCACGGGCCATGTACTTCCGGCATTGGAAGCGGCATTTGAGGGGAAAGAAGCGGGAGATCAATTTGAGGTGTTCATTGATTTTGAAAATGGCTATGGCGATTATGATGAGAGCAAGAAGGTGATTGTACCCAAGGCCAATTTTAAAGAAGATGGCAAAAAGGCAAAAGACTTGTTGAAAGTTGGAAAAGTAATTACCATGAAGGATGACCAAGGGAATCAAATGCGAGGGGAAATTTTAAAAGTAGATTACAAGGGAGTACATATGGATTTCAATTCACCTTTGGCAGGATTTGACCTTTATTTTTCAGGGGAAATTGTCTCTGTAAGGGATGCGGAACCTGAAGAAATCGATCACGGGCATGTGCATGGAGCGGGGGGGCATCAGCATTGAAAAGATAGAACCTTTAAATTAATATTTCAATGAATGAAGTTATCGAGTTGTTAGTATTGGAAGATTTTCGAATTTGGCTGAAATTCAAAGATGGAGAAGAAAAAACCATTAATTTCAGGCCATTTCTTGGCAAAGGATTTACCAAAGAATTATTGGATTATAATAAATTCAAAGAGGTTTTTATAGAGCCGGGAGGAGGAATATCATGGAAAAACGGATATGATTTTTGTCCAAATTATCTAAAGGAATTGAAATCTGAAGATCAAGTTATTTCCCGTCAACAAGCATAAATGCCTACTTGAAACCCCTAGAATGGCAATTTCCCCAAATCTACATTTCCCCCCGAAAGTATAATCCCCACTTTTTGATCTTTGAACATTTCTTTGTTTTTCAAGAGAGCCGCTAGCGGGACTGCACAACTTGGTTCGATCACGATTTTCATTCTTTCATAAATCAACCGCATTGCCTCAATGATTTCCTGGTCACTGACAGTCAGGATATCATCAACGTATTGGATGATGATCTCAAAATTGATTTTTCCTACAGAAGTCAGCAATCCATCTGCGATGGTTTTTGGACCGACCATGGGAATCAATTTTTTGGCTTTGAAGGAACGGGAAGCATCATCTGCTCCTTCAGGTTCTCCTGCGATTACTTTGGTGTTGGGTGAAATATATTTCGTGGTAAGTGCTGTTCCCCCCAATAAACCACCACCTCCGACAGGGGCCATGATGGTATCAAAAGCTATCCCTTCTTCCCACATTTCCAATGCGCAGGTGGCCTGACCTTCTATCACATCCAAAAAATCATACGGTGGAATAAATACAGCGCCTGTTCTATCTACTACTTCTTGAAGTGTGGTTTCCCTCGCTTCCAGGGTTGGTACACATTCTATGATTTCGCCACCATAGCCTTTTACAGCCTTTTTTTTGATCTCCGGTGCATTGGATGGCATGACAATATAGGATTTGATGCCGGCTACTGAGGCTGCCCTTGCCAAAGCTGCGGCATGGTTACCACTGGAATGCGTGGCAACACCATTGGATTTTTGGTCATCTGTCAGTTTCATCACTGCATTGGCAGCACCTCGCGCTTTGAAGGCACCGACTTTTTGGAAGTTTTCACATTTGAAATAAATCTGACAACCTGCAATTTTATCAATGGCTTCTGAAGTCAATAGGGGTGTTTTATGGATAAAGGGCTGAATTCGTTGGTGTGCCGCTTTGATATCTTCTAGGGTCGGAAAATTCATTTTTTCATTCATGGTTTTAAAGATAAGGGAAGGTATGAAAACGGACAAAATATTTAACTTGCAAGCCATGAAAATCAGACCTTCTCTTGAAATACTCCTTGAGGGAGTAGATATTTTTCCTTTGATGGGAGAATATTTAGATCAGTCCAATACGCTTGCCATGGATTTTTCGCCTGCTAATCTGGAATTGAAGAATATCAACCTTTCAGATACCGCGGAATTCAACCAATATGTTTTCAAAAAACTGGCCAACTCCCAAAAGAGATATGGCATTGGTGGATATTTTGAACACCGTGCTATCTATCAACGGAGTGAGGTTTTTGCGACTGATCTGGAAGATTTCAGAAATATTCATTTAGGAGTGGACGTATGGGCGGAGGCGGGAACCCCAGTTTATTCCCCAATGGACGGGAAAGTTTATTCCTTTCAAAATAATCAGGGTTTTGGTGATTATGGTCCTACCATTATTTTGGAACACCAGCTCAAAGGGGAGACGCTATACAGTTTGTATGGCCATCTCAAGCTTACCGATTTGGATCATCTGGAAGTTGGAAAGACCATTTCCAAAGGAGAAAAATTCTGTCATTTGGGACCTTTCCCTGAGAACGGCGATTGGCCGCCACATTTACATTTTCAACTGATGTGGGATTTATTGGGGAATTGGGGCGATTTTCCAGGTGTGTGTTCCCATAGGGAGATTGAAAAATTCAAAAATATTTGCCCTGACCCGAATCTTATGGTTGGACATTCTTCAAGGTAATCAACCTGATTCCCTCTAAAGTCAAGTTCCTGTCCACAAGTTCGAAAGAATCTTTCAACGTGGTCAAAATAGATGACAATCCACCTGTAGCAATCACCCGGCATTGATGGCCAACTTCCTGTTGAATGGTTTCCAGCATTCCTTTGACCAATCCTGTATAGCCGTATAATACCCCGGCCTGAATCGAATGAATGGTATTTTTGCCCAAAGCTGATTGTGGCATTTTCAATTCGACCTCGGGAAGCTTCGAGGTGTTGGTAAATAATGATTTTATGGCGGTTTTAAGCCCAGGAACTATATTTACTCCAAGGATTTTTCCATCATTTCCTACTACTGTAAATGTCAAAGCAGTCCCAAAATCGACAATGATACAGCCTGTTGAAAATTTTTCATAAGCAGCCGCAACATTGCACATCAGGTCTGATCCGATTTCGTTAGGCCTTGCGGTAGAAACTTTGAGTTTGCTATAACTCCTTCCATTGATTAGATAGCAATCCTTTTCTAAATATTCTCGGCAAAATTGTTGAATTACAGGATTGATTTCTGGTACTACCGAAGATATTCCGACATACAAGATCTCATCGGTTTTGATGTCATTTTCCAAAAAGAACAAATGGATATCCTTTTCCAGCTTTAAAACAGAAATTCCTTTTTGGGTATTGATTCTAAATTCATGGATCCACTTCCTCTGATTTTCATCATAAAAGCCGAAAACAATATTGGAATTACCAGCATCAATCGCTAAAAACATATTTTTCTCTGTTTAGTCAAAGGTTCGGTAAAGAAGGAGTTTTGATATTTCTAAATGGCACCAAATATATAAATTGATTTTTTGCTTTTCTGTTTTTTGGTAATTTTCCAGTATGTATACAATTAGAGAGGGAAAAATTGAGGACTTGCCAAGAGTATTGGAATTGGTGAGAGAATTGGCGGTTTATGAAAAAGCGCCTGAACAAGTTACCAATACGGTTCAAATGATGGAAGAGGATGGCTTTGGGCCAAATTCAGTATTTGGGTTTTTTGTGGCGATTAATGACAGCACGGGTGAAATCATTGGTATTTCAATTTATTATTACCGATACAGCACTTGGAAAGGCAGGCGACTTTATTTGGAGGATATTGTGGTCACTGAAACAGAAAGGGGCAAAGGTGCCGGAAAAATGCTTTTTGATAGGACCATGCTCAAATGTCTGGAAGATGGCTGCACTGGGATGATGTGGCAGGTTTTGGATTGGAATACACCGGCTATCAATTTTTATCAAAAATACGGTGCAGACCTTGATGAGGGATGGATCAATTGTAACTTACAAGCTGACGAAATCAAAGAAATTTTGGAAAAATAATTGCAAATGCAATATTCTTGTATTGTAAATAAGATAAAATATCTATATATTTATGTGGTAATAAATAATCCTCGTAATGGCCGTTAAGTACTCCATCAAAAAAATGAGTTCCGAATATAACCCTCCGATTCTTGACATTCAAGAGCTTCAATACTTCTTCAAGACCCCTACTGATAGGGTGTCAGAGCCACATCCATATTTGGATGGTACCATCTCATTTTCCGAGACCAAGGTTCTATTTGATTTTTTGGATTACAGTCAGCATGATGTGGCTGAGGTGATGGAGGTGGATCCCAGTACGCTTTTCCGTTGGAAAAAGGAAGATAAATTATTGACCAGATTATTGACCAAAACCATCAAAGATATGGACAAAGTGATCGCTAAAGGTGTCAGGATATTTGGGACAGAGGCGCTATTTTCAGAGTGGCTTTACATCCCAAATCATGCTATGGGCCATAAAAAGCCAGCTGATATGATGAGAGATCCATATGGTCTAGAATTGGTTGACCAAGCTTTGGAAGCCCTTTCATGGGGTAATTTCCTCTAATTTGGAAACATTTTGAAAGTCTTCAGGTTGATTGAAAACATTGCGGGGAGATCTCCATTGGGTTTTGGGATGGGTGCAGGAAGATGGAATCTTTATGGGACTCCATTGATTTATTGTTGCAGTGTTGCTTCTCTAAATTTCTTAGAACTGCTTAGTATCAAAGGTCCGGTTGTCAGTAAATCTGAATGGATATTGGTCACATTGGAAATCATTGATGATATTCCTTTTCTGGATTCAGCTGAGTTACCCCATGAATGGAAAAGAAGAACCTATCCTACGTCCACACAACAGATTGGTACCGAATGGGCCAAAGCGATGATTTCGCCGATATTAAAAGTGCCATCCTGCCGAATTCCATTAAGTAACTATTCGGAAGAATTTAACCTATTGATCAATCCCCTTCATCAGGAATTCCATAAATCTGTCAATCTTATAAAAACAGAAGATGTGAGTTTTGAAGTTAACTATTAGTTGAAATATGAATATCGACCTAAAAAACCATAGAATTCTTGTCACAGGTGCCTCTAGAGGAATCGGAAGGGCCATATCGGAACAGTTGTCCAACTCAGGGGCTGAAGTGCTAATTCATTTCAACAAAAATGTTGAAGAGGCGAAAAGTCTACAACTGAGTTTACCGAACCCTTCTCATCTGACGCCTTGTGATTTATCCAATCTGGGTCTAGTATCAGGTTGGATTCCCGAATTGGTGAAAAATTATGGAAAAATCGATGCGGTGGTAAATAATGCAGGTATTGCAATCAGTGTGGCTGACAACGCACAGACTTCTGATTGGTTGGAAGTTTGGAATAAAACCATGGATGTCAACATCAATGCGTTGGCCATTATCTCCAAGGAATTCATAGAACATGCCCGTAAAAACAAAAATGGCAGGTTGGTGAACATCTCATCCCGGGCAGCCTTTAGGGGAGATACTCCTGATTATTTGGCTTATGCAGCTTCCAAAGCCGCTATTGTTAGCTACACCCGGTCTATTGCCAGGTATTATGGAAAGGAAGGGATCAAGGCGTTTCTTATCGCTCCAGGATTTACAAGAACTGATATGGCTAATGAAATTCTCTCCCAATATGGAGAGGGGTTTGCATTGAATGATATTGCACTCAATCAATTGACAGAACCTAAGGACATTGCACCAATGGTTACATTACTCTGTTCGGGATTGGCTGACCATGCTACAGGATGTACCATCGACATCAATGCGGGGTCTTATGTGCATTGA